>NZ_AGBG01000011.1:0-88008 GCF_000225005.1 Ectothiorhodospira sp. PHS-1
CCGGGTTAATATAAGTTTCACCCGTGGGGACGTATCCGCCGCCGCCGCTACCGCCACCATTACAACCGGCTATGAAAAGCATCAGAAGAGGAGGTAGTGCAAGTTTGCAAGAACCGAATCTCATCGGCGGTAACTCCAGCTATGTAATGTGGGGCATTAAACGGATTTGCCGTGCCCATTCATGGCTTACTGAAATGATCGAAAAAACAGTCGTCAACGATTCAACGTCGACTCCTCCACCACCTTCGGCGTCACGAATACCAGCAGTTCCGCCTTGTTCTCGCTTCGGCTGCGCTGCCTGAAGAGCTGGCCGATGATCGGCAGATCACCCAGGAAGGGAGTCTTGCGCAGTTGGTCCAGGCTGGTGATCTCGTAGATGCCGCCGAGTACCACGGTTTCGCCGTTGCGGACGAAGACCTGGGTGTTCACTTCGCGGGTTTCGATGGAGGGAGTGCCCCGGACTTCCCGGGTGCCGGCATTGTCCTTGTTCACCCGGATGTTGAGGATGATGTTGCCGTTGGGGGTGATCTGGGGGGTCACCTCGGTGGACAGCACCGCGTCGATGAACTGGATCGAGGTGGCGCCGGAGGAGGTGGCTTCCTCATAGGGGATGCGCTCACCCTGCTTGATCACGGCGGTCTGGCCGTTGGCGGTGATGACCCGGGGGGTGGAGACGATCTCGCCCCGGCCTTCCACCTGCAGGGCCGTCAGCTCCAGATCCAGCAGTACGTCCGGACGCAGGATGGACAGGCCGATGCTGCCGGCGGGGGAGGTGACGGGCATGTTCACGTTCAGCCGGTCGTTCAGGCTGGGGGGGGAGTCGGTGATGTTGAGGTTGTTGACGGCATCGCGGATGATGCCGTCCGTGGCGGCTAGTCCGCCGCCGGTGCTGTAGAGGGTGTTGCCGTCCTGCCGCACGCCGGTGACGCCGAAGCGCATGCCCAGGTCGCGGGCGAAGTCGTCGGTGGCCACCACGATGCGGGTCTCGATCAGCACCTGCTGTACCGGGATGTCCAGGGTGCTGATCAGGCGACGGATTTCCTGCAGCTTGTCGGCGGTGTCCTGTACCAGCAGGGTGTTGGTGCGGGAGTCCACGGTGATGCTGCCCCGTTCCGACAGGAACCGGGTCTGCTCGCCGCTGATGATGCCGGCCACGTCGGCGGCCCGGGCGTAGTTCACCTGGATGAATTCGGCCCGCACCGGGGCCAGTTCGGCCGCCTGACGCTGGGATTCCAGTTCCAGCCGTTCGCGGGCGGCGATTTCTTCCGTGGGGGCCACGAAGAGGACATTGCCGTTCTGGCGCAGGGCCAGCCCCTTGGTCTTGAGGATGATGTCCAGGGCCTGGTCCCAGGGCACGTTGCGCAGGCGCAGGGTGATGTTGCCGGTCACGGTGTCGCTGACCACCACGTTGAGGTCGGTGAAGTCGGCGATGAGCTGCAGCACGGACCGCACTTCGATGTCCTGGAAGTTCAGGGACAGGCGCTCACCGGTATAGACGAAGCGTTCCCGCTCCAGGGCTTCGCGCTCTTCCCGGGTGAGGGGCTTGACCTCCAGGGTGTAGCTGCCTTCGGCCTGATAGGAGAGGACGTCGTACTCGCCGGTGGTGGCCACGCTGATGCGCACCCGTTCGGATTCCAGCACGGCGTCGATGGTCTGCACCGGGGTGGCGAAGTCGGTCACGTCCAGGCGCCGTTCCAGTTGTTCCGGCAGGTGGGTGCGATGGAAGGAGAGTTCAATGCGACCGTCCTGTTCGCGTACGTCCACCGGGGTGCGGGGGTCGGTGAGGGCGATGATGACCCGGCCTTCACCCTCCGGACCGCGGCGAAAATCCACATTGGCGATGCTGCGGGCCTGCGATGGGGCTTCCCGGATCCGTCCGGGCAGGCCGGAGACCGTCGGCGGGGCGGTTGCCGTGACCGGGGCGCTGCCGGGGGCCAGGGTGAGCACCAGGTCGTTGCCGTCGAGACGGGTGTCGTAGCTCATCATGCGCACCAGATTGAACACCACCCGGGTGCGGCCGGAGGCCTCCACGCTGTTGACGGACTGGGTCAGGCCCATGTTGATGGTCTGGCTGCGCTGGGGCAGGGCGTTGCGGGTGTCCGGGAAATCCAGGGCGATGCGGGCCGGGTTGTCGATGGTGAAGCTCATGGGGTCCGGCGGCGGCGCCGAGAAACGCATGATGACCTGGAGCCGGTCGCCGGGCAGGGTGTTGTAGATGATCTGCTCCAGGGCACGGGTCTGGGCGGCGGCGCCTTGCCAGTACAGGGCCAGCAGGCACAGGACCAGGAGGGCGAAGGGGCGCCCGGGTGACCGGGGGGCGGGTGCCGTCCGGGGCAGGGTGCGTCGCAAGGTTGCCGGTGTCATGCGTCTGTTCCTCGTTGCCTATTCTGTGAGCGCAATGGAGCCGCTGCGCTCCATATAGCCGCCGAATCCGTCCGGCACGATTTCTGTGATGTCGATGCCGCTGGGGCTGATCTGCTGGATGCGGCCGTGGTTCTGGCCCAGGTAGTTGCCTTCGGTCACCCGCTGGATGGTGCGTTCCGGGGTGCGGATCAGCGCCCACTGCATGCCGCCCTGTTCCAGGGTGCCGACCATGCGCAGGGTGTCCAGGGGGAAGCGTTCCAGGTATTCGGGGGTGCGGTCCACGTCGATGGAAACACCGCTGGGGGTTCGGGTTTCGGGGGCGGCCAGGCGGGTGGCGATGACGGCGCTATCGAAGGGGTCGCGGTCGTGGCCCGGGTAGGCGAAGACTTCGTGGGGCACGATCTCGGGGATGGGTTCGATACGGCCGCCGGGGCGCTGCTTGGTCTGCTCCACATAGCGCTGCAGGTCCGACAGGTCGCTGCCGCAGCCGGTCAGGCCCGGCATGGTGACGGCCAGGAGGCCGGCCACGAGCAGGCCGGCGAGGCCTTGAGGGTGTCTGGGATCAGCCATCGGAACCTTCCAGGTAGCGATAAGTCTTGGCGGTGGCCTCGATGGTCAGCCGGTTGGAGCCCTGTTCGGGCCGCAGGTTGATGTCGTGCAGGGTGACGATGCGAGGCAGGGCGGCGACGCCGCTGGTGAAGGCGGCCACCTGTTCGTAGTTGCCCTTCATGCGCAGGCGGATGGGCTTTTCCGCATAGAATCCGCGACGGATCTCGTTTTCCGGGCGGAACAGGTCGATCTCCAGGCCGGAGGCGAGGCCGGTCTGGGAGACGTCCACCAGCAGGTTGGGGATTTCGGTCTGGCTGGGCAGCTGGCGCAGCATGGTGCCGAAACTGCGGCGCATTTCTTCCAGTTGGTCCTTGTAGGCGTCCAGGTTGGCGGCGCGGCGCTGTTTGGTCTCGAACTGCTGGCGCAGCTGGGTTTCCCGGGCCTCGGCCTGGCGCAGGCGCTCGATCTGGCCCTTGGTGTCGAACCAGTAGCCGGCCCCGATCAGGGCGGCGGCCATGATCACGAGCACCAGGAGGCGCGCCGGCAGGGGGGCCGAGCCGATGGTCTTGAGGTCGATGTTGTTGAGATCGTTGAGATCGAAGCTGCCCTTTTTCATCGGGGGGTCTCCGTATCCTCGGCGCCCGGGGTGGCCTGGCGGACGGTAAGGCGGAAGTCGCTCAGGCGCACGCCTCGTTCTTCACGGGTTTCGATCACCAGCAGGACCGGATCGGCAAACCAGGGGGAGTCTTCCAGATTGCGCATGTAGGCGGAGACCCGGGCATTGGATTCGGCTCGGCCGGTGATCTCCAGATTATTGCCGCGCTGGGTGACGGCGGTGAGGTAGGTGCCGCCGGGCAGGGTGTTGACCAGTTCGTCGAACAGTCGGACCACCACCGGCCGGCTGGTCTGGAGTTCCTGGATGATGGTCATGCGGTCCACCAGGGCGCGGCGGGTGGCTTCCAGGTCCTGGATCTCGGCGATCTGCCGGTCCAGGATGCGGATCTCGTTCTGCAGGAAGTTGTTGCGTTGTTGCTGCTGCTGGATGAGGTTGTTGACCTGGACATGGGCCAGGAAGATCACCACCAGGCAGGCCAGGGCCACCAGCACGGCGATGACGGTGAACTCCTTTTGCTGTTCCTTGCGCCGTTGTTCCCGCCAGGGGAGCAGGTTGATGCGGGACATCAGTCGAAACTCCTCATCGCAAGGCCGCAGGCGATCATCAGCGACGGGGCATCACCGCCCAGGCGCTGCGGGTTGACGCGGGGGTGAAGGCTCATCTGGCTGAAGGGGTTGCCCACCCGGGTGAGAGTGGCCAGCCGGGATTCGATCTGCTCGTCCACGCCGGGGATGGCGGCGCAGCCGCCGGCCAGGATGACCTGGTCCACGTGGGCATGGCTGCTGGCGGCGTAGAAGAACTGCAGAAACCGGGCAACCTGCTGGGCCATGGTGTCCTTGAAGGGTTCCAGTACCTCGGGGACATAGCTGTCGGGCAGGCCGCCGTCCTTCTTGCTGCGGCCGGCTTCTTCGTAGGACATGCCGAAACGGCGCATGATCTCCTCGGTGAGTTGCTTGCCGCCGAAGCTCTGTTCCCGGGTGTAGATGATCTTCTGCTTGTGCAGGATGGTGATGGCCGTCATGGTGGCGCCCACGTCGATCACGGCGGCCAGGCCGTCCGGGTCCAGTTCCGGGGCCTGGGCGGCCAGCAGGGGGTAGGCGTGCTCGATGGCGTAGGCTTCCACGTCCACCACCTTGGGGGTCAGGCCCGCCAGTTCGGCGGCGGCCACCCGCATCTCCACGTTTTCGCTGCGGGAGGCGGAGAGCAGCACTTCCACCAGGTCGGGATTCTTGGGCGCGGGGCCGATGATCTCGAAATCCAGGTTGACCTCCTCCAGGGCGAAGGGGATGTACTGGTCGGCTTCGATCTGGATCTGTCCTTCCAGTTCGTCTTCCTTGAGGTTGGCGGGCATGGTGATGACCTTGGTGATCACCGCCGAGGAGGGGACGGCCAGGGCGCAGTGTTTGTTGGAACTGCCCAGGCGCCGGTAGGCGGCCTTGATGGCCTGGCCGACAACGTCCACATCCTGGATGGTTTTCTCGACTACCGCGCTGCCGGGCAGGGGTTCGACGCTGTAGCCTTCCACCCGGTAACTGGTGCCTGAGCGGGAAAGTTCCACCATCTTCACAGAGGTGGAACTGATGTCGATCCCGATCAACGTGGGGCTTTTGCGGGCGAATCCTATCACGGTGACCCCTTCAATTCATTGCGGCACTTGGGCGGACTGGCTTATAGTTTTTTCTCGATACTAGACCCAAGTTTTCGGAATTACTACCTTAACACCTGCTGTTCATTCCCGGGATGTGCGGTATTTCCGAAGAGTGGTTGCCTTCTCCCGATATCGGGCCGTTTTGTCGAGCCTGCAGGCATTTTCATGCGATTCCTGATCAAATCCCTTGTGTTTGGCCTGATGGCCGTGTTCGGCGTGTTCACCCTGGGGGTGCTGTTCACCGCGGCCGCCTACGCCTATCTGGCCCCCCAGATGCCGGCGGTGGAAACCCTGCGGGACGTCCGGTTTCAGGTGCCCCTGAGAGTATATAGCCGGGACGGGCTGTTGATGGCGGAATATGGCGAGCAGCGCCGCGAGCCGATTGCCATCGAGGATGTGCCCGAGTTGATGCGCCTGGCCTTCCTGGCGGCGGAGGATGACCGTTTCGAGAGCCACCCCGGGGTGGATCATGTGGGTCTGATCCGGGCCGCGCTCAATCTGGTGGCCACCGGCGAGAAGACCCAGGGGGGCAGTACCATCACCATGCAGGTGGCCCGTAACTTCTTCCTGGACCGGGAGAAGACCTATACCCGCAAGCTGACGGAAATCTTTCTGGCCATTCGCATCGAGCGGGAGCTGACCAAGGACGAGATCCTGGAGCTGTACCTGAACAAGATCTTCCTCGGGCACCGGGCCTATGGGGTGCGTGCGGCGGCGCAGGTGTATTACGGGGTGGATGTGCATGACCTGACCCTGCCTCAGATCGCCACCATCGCGGGCCTGCCCCAGGCGCCCTCGCGGGCCAATCCCATCACCAACCCCACCCGTGCCGTGGCCCGTCGCAATTATGTGCTGGGGCGCATGCACGAGCTGGGGTACATCGATACGCCCACGTTCGAGGCGGCCCGGCAGGCACCGGAGACGGCCCGGCTGCATAACCCGGTGGTGCAGGTGGATGCGGCCCATGTGGCCGAGATGGCCCGCCTGGAAATGGTGGCCCGTTTCGGCGAGGCGGCCTATACGGATGGGTATCGGGTGTACACCTCGCTGGACCCGGCCATGCAGGGGGCGGCCAGCCGGGCGCTGCGGGCGGGTTTGATGGCCTATGACCTGCGCCATGGCTATCGCGGTCCGGAGGCGGAGATCGACCTGCGGCGGCATGATACCGACGAGGCCCTGGACCGGGTGCTGGCGCAGTATCCCCGGGTGGCCGGGCAGTTGTGGCCGGGGGTGGTGCTTGAAGCGAACGCGGACCGGGCAACGGTCTATGTGGGCCGGGGCCAGCGGGTGACGCTCAATCGCGCCGCGGTGGAATGGGCCAGGCCCTATGTGGATGAATCCACGCGCGGTCCGGCGCCCCGGGGGGTGTCGGATGTGGTGCGTCCCGGGCATGTGGTGCGTCTGCTGCGGGAAGCCGAGGACCGTTGGGTGCTGCGTCAGGTGCCCGCGGTGGAAGGGGCGCTGGTGGCCCTGGACGCCCGGGACGGCGCCGTGCTGGCCCTGGTGGGCGGCTATGATTTCTATCGCAGCAATTTCAATCGGGCGATGCGGGCGGAGCGTCAGCCCGGCTCGGCCTTCAAGCCTTTCATCTATTCGGCGGCCCTGGATCATGGCTATTCACCGGCCAGCGTGATCAATGATGCGCCCATCGTGATCGAGGATGTCTCCCTGCAGGGGGAGTGGCGGCCGCGCAATTACAGCGGCCGTTTCTACGGGCCGACCCGATTGCGGGAGGCCCTGGCCCATTCCCGCAACCTGGTGTCCATCCGGCTGCTGGATGAGGTGGGGGTGAACCGGGTGCATGGGTATCTGGACCGTTTCGGGCTGGAGCCGGCCCGTCATCCCCGGTCGCTGTCCATGGCCCTGGGCAGTGGTTCGGTGACGCCGCTGGAGCTGACTCGCGCCTATGGGGTGTTTGCCAACGGCGGCTATCGGGTGGAGCCCTGGTTCATCGAGCGGATTGAGAATGACGCCGGCGAGGTGGTGTTCCTCAACGTGCCCCGGCGGGTCTGCGAGTCCTCCCCCTGCGAGGCACCGGCGGAGCGGACCATTCCGGCCTCCAACGCCTATCAGATGTACAGCATGATGCGGGACGTGGTGCAAAGCGGCACCGGCGGTCGTGCCCGGGCCCTGGGTCGGGAGGATGTGGCGGGCAAGACCGGGACCACTAACGAGCTGCGGGATGGCTGGTTTGCGGGTTTCGGTGGCAATATCGTCAGCACCGCCTGGGTGGGTTTTGACCAGTACACGTCCCTGGGGCGCCGTGAGACCGGCGGTTCCACGGCATTGCCCATCTGGGTGGATTTCATGGGCGAGGCGCTCAAGGGTCAGCCCCAGCGGCGCTGGTCCCAGCCGTCCGGCATGGTGAGCCTGCGGATCGACGCGGAAACCGGTGGCCGGGTGACCAGTCGCACCCAGCGGGCCATCTTCGAGGTGTTCACGCCGGAGCAGTTACCGCCGGAGTTGCCCCGGGAGGCGCCGGGCCAGAGGGCGGACGATCACACGCCGGAAAGCATTTTCTGAAGCTGTCGGGAGGTGCGTCATGTCCACTAATGATATTCGCGTGCGTCAGATGATCGCCGAGGAGGCGGCCCGCATCATCCTGGACGAGGGGGTGGTGGATTACCGCCTGGCCAAGCGCAAGGCGGCGGACCGGCTGGGCGCGGGTCAGACCCGGAATCTGCCCAGGAACGCGGAGATCGAGGAGGCGGTGATGGAGCGTCAGCGTCTGTTCGAGGATGACGCGTCACGGGTTCAGTTGCGGCATCTGCGGCAGGTGGCGGTGAAGGCGATGCGCATGCTGGAGCCCTTCAATCCCCGTCTGGTGGGGCCGGTGCTGGCGGGGATCGTCAATGGCCGGGATGAGCTGACCCTGCATGTGTTTGCGGACAGCCCGGAGGAGGTCATCTTCTTTCTGCAGGACCGGGGGGTGACCTGGCGGGCGGACGAGCGTCGTTTGCGCAGCGGGCAGGGGCATGTGTTTTATCCCTGCATCGAGTTCGGCGCGGAAGGGGTGGATGTGGATGTGGTGGTGTTCCCGGTGGACGGGATCCGTCAGCCGCCGCCGAGCCCGGTGGACGGGCGGCCGATGAAGCGGGCGGGGGTGAAGGTGGTGGAGCAGATGCTGGAGGGGTGAGGGGGTAGGAGGCCCCTCACCCCGTCCTATCAGCCGGCGTGGTACTGCTTGCCTTCCTCGTGCACCGTTTCCACCAGGGCGGCAACGTTTTCCGGATCGATCTTCGGATGGATGCCGTGGCCCAGGTTGAAGACATGGCCGCTGCCGTGGCCGAAGCCGGCGAGGACCTTCTTGGCCTCTTCGCGGACCTTGTCGGGGGAGGCGTACAGCACGGCCGGGTCCAGGTTGCCCTGCAGGGCCACGCGGTCACCCACCCGCTTGCGGGCATCGCTGATGTTCACGGTCCAGTCCAGACCCAGGGCATCGCAGCCGGTGTCGGCCATGATTTCCAGCCACTGACCGCCGCCCTTGGTGAACAGCACCACCGGCACCTTGCGGCCTTCGGCCTCGCGGGTCACGCCTTCGACGATGCGCTGCATGTACTGCAGGGAGAACAGACGGTAGTTCTCCGGGCTCAGGGAGCCGCCCCAGGTGTCGAAGATCATCACGGCCTGGGCGCCGGCGGCGATCTGGGCGTTCAGGTAGGCCACGACGGTGTCGGCCAGTACGCTCAGCAGGTGGTGCAGGGTGTCCGGGTCGTCATACATCATGCCCTTGATGCGGGCGAATTCCTTGGAGGAGCCGCCTTCCACCATGTAGGTGGCCAGGGTCCAGGGGCTGCCGGAGAAGCCGATCAGGGGCACGCGGCCGTCCAGTTCCTTGCGGATCAGGCGCACGGCGTCCATCACGTAGCGCAGCTTGTCTTCCGGGTCGGGCACGCCCAGGGCGCGGATGGCGGCGGCGTCCTGTACCGGGCGCTCGAAGCGGGGGCCTTCACCCTCGGAGAAGTACAGGCCCAGGCCCATGGCGTCCGGAATGGTGAGGATGTCGGAGAACAGGATGGCGGCATCCAGGGGGAAGCGATCCAGCGGCTGCATGGTGACTTCGCAGGCCAGTTCCGGGTTTTCGCACAGATTCATGAAACTGCCGGCCTTGGCCCGGGTGGCGCGGTATTCCGGCAGGTAGCGGCCGGCCTGGCGCATGATCCAGATGGGGGTCGTGTCCACGGGTTCGCGCAGCAGGGCCCGCAGGAGTCGGTCGTTTTTCAGTTGGCTCATGAGTTCTCGATACACATGGGGTTAAACCCCCGATTATACGAAGGGTTGTCCGTGTACGTATATGGATGGCGGGGTGTTTAACCGGGGCCAGGTCATGAAAACGGCCGATGTGCCGGTCCTTGGCGGGTCAGGACAGGCGGGTTTTGACCATTCCGCTGACCGCCGCCATGTCGGCGCGGCCCTGCATGCGGGGCTTGAGCAGGTTCATGACCTTGCCCATGTCCCGGACCGATTCGGCACCGGATTCGGCCAGTGCAGCGTCAATCATCTGCCGGATTTCATCGTCCGTCAGGGCCTGGGGCAGGTAGGCCTGGATCACTTCCAGTTCCGCCTGCTCCACTTGGGCCAGGTCGTCACGGCCGGCCTGTTGGTACTGGCTGATGGATTCGCGGCGTTGCTTCACCATCTTGTCCAGCACCGCCAGAATCTGGGCGTCGTCGAGTTCGGTGCGGCTGTCCACTTCCATCTGCTTGATGGCAGCCAGGATCAGACGCACCGTACCCAGACGGGACTTGTCGCCGCTGCGCATGGCGGCCTTCATGTCCTCGGTGATCCGGGACTTGAGCGAGGAGGTCGTCATGGCGCGTAGAGGACTTAGTACAGACGCTCGCGGCGGCTGATTTCCTTCGAGAGGCGCTTCATCTGACGCTTCACGGCAGCAGCAGCCTTGCGCTTGCGCACTTCCGTGGGCTTTTCATAGAACTCGCGGCGGCGCACTTCGGTCAGTACACCGGCCTTTTCGCAGGTGCGCTTGAAGCGGCGCAGGGCGACCTCGAAGGGTTCGTTCTCTTTTACTCGCACGTGGGGCATAAAATCGTCACCGTCCGTCAATTCAGTTCACAGGTTCAGGGGCACAGCTACTCCACCTCCGGCGGAGAATCACGCATTATAGGATGGTGCGGACCAAAAACCAAAGCCCCGTGAGTGAAATGAGCCTGAAAAAGTCTGTTGATGCCGAAAACGCCCTGTGTGTCCTGGGGATCGAGACCTCCTGCGATGAGACCGGGGTGGCGGTGTATGACACCCGCCGGGGGCTGCTGGCCCATGCCCTGCACAGTCAGGTGGCCCTGCATGCGGAGTATGGCGGGGTGGTGCCGGAACTGGCCTCCCGTGACCATGTGCGCCGGGTGCTGCCGCTGGTGCGTCAGGTGATGGGGGAGGCCGGGGTGAGCGGCGATGACCTGGACGGGGTGGCGTTCACCGCCGGGCCGGGGCTTTTGGGGGCGCTGCTGGTGGGGGCGTCGGTGGCCCGCAGCATGGCCTGGGGCTGGGGCGTGCCGGCGGTGGCCGTTCATCACATGGAGGGACATCTGCTGGCGCCCCTGCTGGAGGAACCCGCGCCGGCGTTTCCGTTTGTGGCCTTGCTGGTGTCCGGTGGGCACACGATGCTGGTGGATGTACAGGGGCTGGGCCGATACCGGATTCTGGGGGAAAGTCTGGATGATGCGGCGGGCGAGGCCTTCGACAAGACGGCCAAGTTGCTGGGGCTGGGGTACCCGGGTGGTCCCGCGCTGGCGCGGCTGGCGGAGCAGGGAGACCCGGGGCGGTTTCGTTTCCCGCGGCCGATGACGGATCGGCCGGGGTTGGCGTTCAGTTTTTCCGGTCTGAAGACGCGGGCGCTGACCACGCTGCGGGACGGTTCCCGGGATGCCCGGTTGGATGCGGATGTGGCGAGGGCATTCGAGGATGCGGTGGTGGATACCCTGGTGATCAAGTGTCGGCGGGCGATGCAGGCGGTGGGGGCGCGGCGCCTGGTGGTGGCCGGCGGGGTGGGGGCCAATCGTCGTCTGCGGGCGGCGCTGGCGGAAATGGCGGCCGAGGAGGGCGGGCAGGTGTTCTATCCGCGTATTGAGTTCTGTACCGACAACGGGGCGATGATCGCCCTGGCCGGGGCCTTGCGCCTGGCCGCCGGGGCCCAGTGCGGGCTGGAGATTCCGGCCCGGGCCCGGTGGAGCATTGACGAGCTGGCGCCGGTGTAGCACCTTCGGTCGCGCCGTGGGAGCGGTCCCCGGCCCCTCGGGCCGGGGAGGTTTCGTCGGGCCTAGGGCTGCTTTTTCTGCCCGATTCTGGGTTCCGTCTTGTTCATGATGCGGCGGATGTTGCTGGCGTGCCGCACGTAAATGAAGGCCATCATGAAGCAGGCCGCGATGGTGACCCAGGCATCTCCCATGATCAGCGCCACCCAGATGGGGGCCGAGGTGGCCGCGGCCAGGGCACCGATGGAGGAGGTACGGGTGATGGCGGCGGCCAGCAGCCAGGTGACCAGGGTGCAGAGGCCCACGGCCCAGTGCAGGCCCAGCAGGACACCCAGGCCAGTGGCCACGCCCTTGCCGCCCTTGAATTGGTGGAACACCGGGAACAGGTGGCCGAGGAAGGCGGCCAGGGCCACCAGTGCCAGGGCAAGACCTTCCAGCCCCAGGGCCTGGGCGATCAATACCGGGATCAGGCCCTTGAGAAGATCTCCCGCCAGGGTGATGATGGCCGCTTTTTTGCCGCCGGAGCGCAGGACGTTGGTGGCGCCGGGGTTGCCCGAGCCCTGGGTGCGGGGGTCGGGAAGGCCCAGCAGCTTGCAGGTGATGATGGCGGTGGAGATGGAGCCGATCAGGTAGGCGGCGATGGTCAGTATGATGGGCAGCAGCATGGGGTGGCGTATCCTCGCCGGCCGGGTGGTCGGTCGGGCGGTTGGGTTTGCCGCGCATGATAACCGAGAACATGCCTTAAAGCCCCTCTCCTTTGTGGGAGAGGGGCTGGGGTGAGGGGGGAGGATCAATTTGAATAAAGACATGTACTGGCCCGGAGGGCTTTGAGTGACTGCTGCTTTGAAGGCTTGTTCTCAGGGCGATGGCCCGAGCCTGACCCTGATCCACGGCTGGGGTCTCAATGCCGGGGTCTGGGAGGATCTGGCCCGCGCCCTGGCCGATGATTTCCAGGTCCACCGCGTGGATCTGCCCGGCCATGGCGCCGCCACCGATGAGACCCGACTGGGGGATCTGGATACCCTGGCGGATCGCCTGGCCGCCACCCTGCCGATTTCCGGGTCCACCCTGGTGGGCTGGTCCCTGGGTGCCCTGGTGGCCTTGCAGGCCGCGGCGCGCCATCCGCAACGGGTTCACCGGGTCATCCTGGTGGCCGGCACGCCGCGCTTCGTGCAGGCTCCGGACTGGCCCCATGCCATGCGCCTGCCGGTGCTGGATGCCTTTGCCCAGGGCCTGGCCGCTCAGTACCGGGTGACACTGAACCGCTTCCTGTCCCTGCAGTTCCATGGTCTGCCCGATGCCCAGGCGGCATTGAAGACCCTGCGTGGCCGTCTGCTGGACAGCCCGCCCACGCCCGAGGCCCTGACCGAGGGGCTGGGACTGTTGCGGGACATGGATCTGCGCCCGACCCTGGCCGCCCTGCCATGTCCGGTGCATGCCGTGTTCGGCGAGTACGATACCCTGGTGCCCGCCGCCGCCGAGACGTCGTTCAAGGCGCTGCGGCCGGCCATGGGCACTGCCGTGATCAAGGGCGCCGGCCATGCCCCGTTCCTGTCCCGACCGGTCGAATTCGAGGCCGTTCTCCGGAGTTTCCTGCATGACTGATCTCTCCCGATACCGCGTGGACAAGCAGCGGGTACGCGCTACCTTCGACCGGGCCGCCTCATCCTATGACGAGGCGGCGGTGTTGCAGAAGGAGGTCTGCAGCCGGTTGCTGGAGCGGTTGGCGTGGATCCGGCTGCAGCCGGCGCGGGTGCTGGATGCGGGCACGGGCACGGGGCAGGGGCTGCGCGGGCTGCGTCGACGGTATCGCGGCGCGCGGGCGGTGGGGCTGGATCTGTCGCCGTCCATGTTGCGGCAGGCGGGCAAGGGGGGCGGCTGGTGGCGCAAGCCGGGGCTGGTGTGTGCGGATGTGGAGGCGCTGCCGTTTGCCGATGCCGGTTTTGATCTGATTTTTTCCAGTCTGACGATCCAGTGGTGCAATGATCTGGACCGGACGTTTGCCGGATTCCGACGGGTGCTGGCTCCCGGCGGGCTGCTGATGTTCACGACCCTGGGGCCGGATACCCTGCATGAATTGCGTTCGGCCTGGGAGGCGGTGGACGGTCATGCCCATGTGAATGCCTTTCTGGACATGCATGACGTGGGGGATGCCCTGGTGCGGGCCGGATTTGCGGACCCGGTGATGGACGTGGAGCGGATCACGGTGACGTATCCCCGGATGGGGCGTCTGATGCGGGATCTGCAGGCGATCGGGGCCACCAATGCCCTGCTGGGGCGGGGGCGGGGACTGACCACGCCGTCACGGTTGCGGGCGGCGGAGGCGGCCTATGAGTCGTTCCGGAATGCCGAGGGTGTGTTGCCAGCGACCTATGAGGTGATTTACGGGCATGCCTGGGTGACGGCGACACCGGCGCCCAGTCCTCTGCCTGAGCGGGGGGTGATCCCGATTGCCCGGAGCTGATCAATCTTTCTGTTGCCCCTATCAATTTCGTTGACTCGAACCCTTCAATTCCTTGGGTTATAATCAGATATTAAGAGCGCGCGACCGACGATTGCCGGGTTCGCAAAATTCCAGGGAACGGTCTATACCCTTTAGTAAAAAAGGGAAGACCCAGAGATCTCGCCATGGCACAGACCCCCTCCGCCGACGTCGACCGCAGTCGTACTCAGGTCGCGCCCTCCGAGCAGTACAACTACGACATCGTCAAGAAATTCGCCATCATGTCCATCGTCTGGGGCGTGCTTGGCATGGGGGTGGGGGTCTGGATCGCCTCGCAGCTCGCCTTTCCCTTCCTGAACTTCGACATCCCGCAGATCACCTTCGGCCGCTTCCGGCCGGTGCATACCACCCTGGTGATCTTCGGCTTCGGCGGCAACGCCCTTTTCGCCACGTCCTACTACATCGTGCAGCGAACCTGCCAGGCCCGGCTCTACGGGCCGAAACTGGCGGAATTCACCTTCTGGGGCTGGAACCTGGCGGTGGCGCTGGGGGTGATCACCTACATGCTGGGCTACACCCAGGGACGGGAGTACGCCGAGTTCACCTGGCAGATCGACCTGCTCATCACCGTGGTCTGGGTGGCCTATTTCCTGGTCTACCTGATGACCCTGCTGCGCCGGTCCCAACCCCATATCTATGTGGCCAACTGGTTCTTCATGGCCTTCATCCTGGCCACCGCCATCCTGCATATCTTCAACAACCTGGCGATCCCGGTGAGCCTGTTCAGCCTGGAGTCCTATTCCCTGTTCTCCGGGGTGCAGGACGCCATGACCCAGTGGTGGTACGGCCATAACGCGGTGGGCTTCTTCCTCACTGCCGCCTTCCTGGGGATGATGTACTACTTCGTACCCAAGCAGGCGGGCAGGCCCATCTATTCCTATCGGCTGTCCATCGTCCACTTCTGGGCCCTGGTGTTCCTGTACATGTGGGTGGGGGCGCACCACCTGCACTGGACGGCCCTGCCGGACTGGGTTTCCACCCTGGCGGCCACCTTCTCCATCCTGCTGCTGTTGCCCTCCTGGGGCGGGATGATCAACGGCATCATGACCCTTTCCGGGGCCTGGCACAAACTGCGCACCGACCCCATCATGCTGTTCATGATCACCTCCCTGTCGTTCTACGGCATGGCCACCTTCGAGGGGCCGATGATGTCCCTCAAGAGCGTGAATGCCCTGTCCCATTACACCGACTGGACCGTGGGCCATGTGCATTCCGGTGCCCTGGGCTGGGTGGCCATGATCACCTTCGGCTCCCTGTATCACCTGATTCCGCGGCTGTGGGATACCCAGCTCTACAGTATTCGTCTGGTCTACGTGCACTTCTTCCTGGCCACCATCGGCATCGTGCTCTACATCGTTGCCATGTGGGTGGCGGGGATCGGGCAGGGCCTGATGCTGCGGGCCTTTGATGAGTACGGCAACCTCTCCTACACCTTCATCGAGACGGTGGTGTTTCTCCATCAGCCCTATGTGGTCCGTGCCCTGGGTGGCGGGCTCTTCCTGGCCGGGATGCTGCTGATGGCATACAACATCTACAAGACCATCGAGCCGGTCAGGCGGGAGGCGGCCCGGCAGGTCGCGTCCGGCCGTACCGAAACGACGGCATCCGCCTCGCGGGCCTGACGGGGGAGCTGCACAGTCATGAAACATGAAACCATAGAAACCAATGCCGGCCTGCTGATCGCGTTGACCCTGGTGGTGATCAGCATCGGGGGGCTGGTGGAGATCGTGCCCCTGTTCTACATCGACGATACCGTGGAGGAGGTGGAAGGGGTGCGTCCCTACACGCCGCTGGAGCTGCGGGGCCGGGATCTCTATGTGCGTGAAGGCTGTTACACCTGTCACTCCCAGATGATCCGTCCGTTCCGGGACGAGATGCTGCGTTACGGGCATTACTCCCTGGCGGCGGAGTCCATGTATGACCATCCCTTCCAGTGGGGCTCCAAGCGCACCGGCCCGGACCTGGCCCGGGTGGGGGGCAAGTATTCCAACGACTGGCATGTGCGCCATCTGATCGAACCCCGTGCCGTGGTGCCCGAATCCATCATGCCCGGGTATCCGTGGCTGGCGCGCCGGGATCTGCGCTATGACGACATCGAACGGCGCATGCGCGCCCTGCGCATCGCCGGGGTGCCGTATTCCCTGACCGAGGAGGAGTTCGCCGCCAACGTGGAGCGCTTCGGCGAGGAAACGGCCCGGCAGCTGGACATTAACCGCGCCCGGGAGAATCTGGAGGCCCAGGCCCGTCGCGGCAACTATGACGGGGACCCTTCCCGGATCACGGAGATGGATGCCATGGTGGCCTATCTGCAGATGTTGGGAACCCTGGTGGACTTCACCCAGTATGACGAAGGGTACTTCGTGGAATTCAGGTAGTTTTCGGGAGTTCTTATGGATCTCTGGTATTGGATCACGGATCTCAATAACAGCAAGATGGTGGCCCTGCTGCTGTTCTTCAGCACCTTCGTCGGCATCCTGATTTATCTGTTTTCCAGCCGCAAGCGATCGGAGCGGCTGGAGTCCTACCGGTTCATTCCCTTTGACGACGATGAGCCGGATCAAAAGCACCAAGACGGGAAACACTGATGAACGAGCCCGGACACGAGCAGCAGTCGGCCCCCGGCAAGCCGGGGGAAGTGGAGACCACCGGACATGTCTGGGACGGTGACCTGCGCGAGTACAACAATCCCTTGCCCCGCTGGTGGCTGTGGAGCTTCTATGCCACGGTGGTGTTTTCCCTGATCTACTGGCTGCTGTATCCCGCCTGGCCCATCGCCGGCACATATACCAAGGGGATTGCCTGGATCAACTACGAGGTGGAGGGTGAGCCCCAGCGCAGTCACTGGAACAGTCGAGCCCTGCTGTTGCGGGAGATGCAGACCGGTGACGCGGCGGTACGCCAGCGGGAGTTCCTGCAGGTGATCGCCGAGGCCGACCATGACACGGTGCTGTCCGATACGGACATGCTGGCGTTCGTGAATTCCTATGCCCGGGGGATCTTCGGTGACTTCTGTGCCGCCTGCCATCAGACCGGCGGGGCGGGCATCATCGGTCTGTATCCGAACCTGGCGGACGACAACTGGCACTGGGGCGGGACCATCCAGGCCATCGAACAGACCATCACCCGGGGGCGGATGGGCTACATGCCTCCTTATCGTGAAACCTTCGATGACCAGCAGGCCGACGCGGTGGCTGCCTATGTGCTGAGTCTGGCCGGGCACGAGGGCGGAGATCCGGAACAGGTATCCCTGGGCGGGACCATCTTCCAGGGTTACGAGGGTGGTTGTTATGCCTGTCATGGCCGCGAGGGCCTGGGTCTCAAGTCCCTGGGGGCGCCGAATCTGACCAACGACATCTGGCAGAACATCGATGTGACGGGCGCGCAAAGCCATGCCGAGCGTCAGGCCCTGGTCCGGGATCTGATCCTGCGCGGGGTACAGCGGGAGATGCCCGCCTTTGGTGATCGCCTGTCCCCGGCGGAGATCCGGGTGCTGGCCACCTATGTGCATCAGTTGGGCGGGGGGCTTTAAACGCGGTATGGAGATGCAATGTCCGAGCAATACCAGGCCCGTATTCCCATCTATCCCCGCAGTGTCAAGGGTCGTTTTCGCAACCTGAAATGGGCCGTTCTGGCCCTGGCCTACGGGGTGTTCTTCCTGTTGCCCTGGCTCCGCTGGGAACGGGCATTCGGGCCTGACCAGGCGGTGCTGTTCGACATCCCCGGCCGACGTTTCTACCTCTTCGATCTGCTGGTGCATCCCCAGGACATCTTCTGGCTGGCCGCGGTGCTCATCATCCTGGCCCTGTTGCTGTTCATGGTCACCGGGCTGGCGGGACGGGTGTTCTGCGGCTATTTCTGTTTCCAGACCCTGTGGACCGACGTGTTCATGGCCATCGAGCGGGCCATCCAGGGTGACCGGGGGGCGCGGATGCGTCTGGACCGGTCGGGCTGGACGGCGGGGCGACTCCTGAAAAAGGGGGCAACCCACGCGGTCTGGCTGGGGGTGGCCTTTCTCACCGGGCTGACCTTCACCCTGTATTGGGCCGACGCGCCCGCCCTGGCAGCGGCCTTTTTCACCGGGCAGGCCCCCTTTGCCGCCTATGCGACCACCGGGTTGCTCACCCTGACCACCTGGCTGCTGGCCGGGGTGCTCCGGGAGCAGGTGTGCACTTACATGTGTCCCTATGCCCGGTTCCAGAGCGTGATGTTCGACCGGGACACCCTCATCATTTCCTATGACCGGGATCGAGGGGAGGGCACCGCGGGTCGGGCCACGTTGCGGGACGGTGGCCGTGACCTTGCCGCGCGCAGGGAGGGCGGGGTGGGTGACTGCATCGACTGTGATTACTGTGTGCAGGTGTGTCCGGTGGGGATCGATATCCGGGATGGCCTGCAGTATCAGTGCATCCACTGCGCCCTGTGCGTGGATGCCTGTGATGCGGTGATGGATCGTCTCAAATGGCCCCGGGGGTTGGTGCGGTACACCTCCGAGCATGCCCTGGCGGGCCAGCGGACCCGTCTGTTCAAGCCCAAGACCCTGGGTTACGGGGTGCCGCTGTTGCTGATCACCCTGCTGCTGGCGTGGGGGGTGGCCCATCAGGCGCCGCTGGACGCTTCGGTGAGTCAGGTCCGTCAGCCGCTGTTCGTGCGTCTGTCGGACGGCTCGATCCAGAACAGTTACGAGATCAAGGTGAACAACAAGACCCAATATCCCATGACCCTGGAGGTACGGGTGTCGGGGCTGGACGGGGCGGTGCTGGACATGGGCCGGATCGAACGGGTGACGCTGATGCCGGAGCATCGGACCACGTTGCTGGCCCGGGTGCGTTATCAGGCCCCGCCGGGGGCGGCGCGCCGGCAGGCGCTGGTGTTCGAGCTGGTGCCGGTGATGCCGGAGGGTCTGGACCCGGTAGTGGTGGGGTCGCAGTTCATACTGAGATAGGTTTTAACCGGAGACACGATCATGGATTCACTCGTCCTCAGCCTGGGTCTTGGCGTCGGTGCCGCCATGGTGCTGTTCTTCATCCTCTACCGCTTCACCCGGCTGCGGGCCTATCAGGTGTCCCTCACGGTGCTGGCGGCGGTGCTGCTGGTGTTCATCCCCGTCTCCATTGTGTTCTGGCCCGGCGCCGATGTCTTCGCCATCCATCTGGCCCTCTACGTGATCACCCCCTATGGCCTGGGCATCATCATGTCCCAGCTGGAAAACCAGAAGGTCCGTGACGGCCGGCAGGCCGGTCGGCTGCGCATCCACTGGGCACCCGCCACCATCGTCGGCTTCTTCCTGGTCATCGCCACCGTCAACGGCATCCTCGTGACCCTGGCTCACCAGGGCATGCCCAGCGGCATGGTGGGACGGCTCCTGCCGGAACCCCGTAGCGGCGCCGAACAGGTGACATCGTTCTTTCCCGGCACCGCCGCCCACATCTCCCACAAGAACCAGGCCCTGGCCCAGAAATACATGGAACAGGCCCGGATTCAGGCCGAGCGGGGCTGGCAGGTGCGTCAGGGCTGGCTGGAGGCCCCGCGTCTGGACAAGGACAGCATCTTTCAGGTGAAGGTCACGGACCGTACCGGCGCCCCGATCAGCCGGGCCCAGGTGATGGGGGAGTTCATGCGCCCCTCCGATGAACGCCTGGATCAGCCGTTTCAGATGACCGAGATCGGTCCCGGCCTGTATCAGGCCCAGTTGCGTTTTCCCGCCCCCGGCCGCTGGGATCTGCTTTTGCAGGTCCGCCAAGGGGAAAACCTGCACGAACAGCGCGGCGTGACCTCGGTGCGTGAAGGGTGAACGCGGTCCTGCAATCCGCCCTGGAAGCCGACGCCCCGGGGGAGGCCCGGGACTGCTTTCATTGCGGCCTGCCGGTGCCCGCTGGCAGCGATTTCAGCCTGACCGTGGACGGCGAGATCCGGGGCTTCTGCTGCCCCGGTTGCCGGGCAGTGGCGGCGGCCATCATTGATGCGGGTCTGGGGGATTATTACCGCCATCGCACGGAAAAGGCCGGCGCCCCGCCGGATCCCGCCGCGGCCCTGGATGCCCTGGCCCTCTACGACAGCGAGCAGGTACAGCGCAGTTTTGTGCATGTGACGCCGGGGAATTTGCGGGAGGCCTCGCTGATGCTGGAGGGCATTGTCTGTGCCGCCTGCGTCTGGCTGAGCGAACGCCATGTGCAGGCCTTGCCGGGGGTGGTGTCCTTTGCCGTGAACTATTCCACCCATCGCGCCCGGGTGCGATGGGATCAGAGCCGGATCAGCCTCAGTGCCATCCTTCGGGCCATCACGGAGATCGGTTACCGGGCCCATCCGTTCGATCCCGGGCGCCAGGAGGCGGTCTTTCGCAAGGAGCGGGATCGGGCCTTGCGGCGTCTGGCGGTGGCGGGCCTGGGGATGATGCAGGTGATGATGATCGCCGTGGCCCTGTGGCTGGGCCATGGGGTGCCCGGCCAGGAAGACATGATGCAGTTCCTGCGCTGGGTGGCCATGCTGGTGGCGGCACCGGTGGTGTTCTATGCCGGTGCCGGTTTCTTTGTGTCCGCCTGGCGGGACCTGCGCCGGCGACGCCTGGGAATGGACGTGCCGGTGGCCCTGGCCATCGGCTCCACCTTTTTCGCCAGTGTCTGGGCCACGGTGACCGGTCATCCGGAGCATGTGTATTTCGAGTCGGTGACCATGTTCGTGTTCTTCCTGCTCACCGGCCGCTATCTGGAGATGGCGGCCCGCCAGCGGGCGGGTCAGGCCACCGAATCCCTGGGGCGACTGTTGCCGGCGGTGGCCACGCGCGTCGGGGACGACGGGGACGAGGAGGTGCCGGTGACCGAGCTGCTGCCCGGAGACCGGGTGCGGATCCGGCCCGGGGCACCGGTGCCGGCGGACGGGGTGGTGCTTTCGGGAACCTCCAGCGTGGACGAATCCCTGCTCACCGGCGAGAGCCTGCCCCGACGCCGGGCGACGGGGGATGCCCTGGTGGGCGGCACGGTGAATGTGGAAAGCCCCCTGGTGATGCGGGTGGCCAAGGTGGGTCAGGATACGGTGCTCTCGTCCATCCAGCGCCTGCTGGCGCGGGCGCAGACGGAAAAGCCCCCCATGGCCCTGCTGGCGGAACGGGGTACGGGTGGGTTCGTGGCGGCGGTCCTGTTGCTGACTCTGGTGACGGGCCTGGTGTGGTGGTTGTGGGTGGATCCGGCTCGCGCCTTCTGGGTGATGGTGACCATGCTGGTGGTGAGCTGTCCGTGCGCCCTGGCCCTGGCCACCCCGGCGGCGATCACGGCGGCCACCGGGGCGTTGACCGGCCGCGGCCTGCTGACGGCCCGGGGTCAGGCCCTGGAACACCTGGCCGGGATCACGGATGTGGTGTTCGACAAGACCGGGACCCTGACCGAGGGGCGCCTGAGCCTGCGGAAGGTGGCGGTGCTGGGGGAGGTGGATGAAGCCGGTTGCCTGGAATATGCCCGCATCCTGGAGGCCGGTTCCGAGCATCCGGTGGGGCGGGTGTTTCAGCGGGTCGGATCAAGCGGCGGTCCGTCTTCGGTGGAGGCCGCCAGGGAGGTCCGTGCCCATCCCGGCCGGGGCATGGAAGGGGTGATCCGGGGCCGTCGGCTGCGCATCGGCGCGCCGGATTTTGTCCGTGAACTCGGCCCCGATACCCAGGCTGACCCGCGTCTGGCGCGTCTGGCCGAACAATGGCCCCATGGGGGGCATGTGGTGCTGGGCGACGACCAGGGCCTGCTGGCGGCCTTCGTGCTGGAGGACCGCACCCGCCCGGACGCCCTGGAAGCCGTGGCGGGACTCAAGGCACGGGGCATCACCGTGCACCTGTTCTCCGGGGATGCCCCGGCGGCGGTGTCCTTTCTTGCCCGGCAACTGGGGATTGAGGATGCCCGGGGTGGGCTGTCCCCGGCGGACAAGCTGACGGCCCTGGAGGCGTTGCAGTCGGCGGGCCGGACGGTGGCCATGGTGGGGGACGGCGTCAATGATGCCCCGGTGCTGTCCAAGGCCCATGTATCGGTGGCCATGGCGGGCGGGACCCAGTTGGCCCAGTCGGGGGCGGACATGATCCTGTATCGGGATCAGCCCGGGGTGCTGCCGGCCGGTCTGGACAAGGCCCGGGAGACGGTGGCCGTGATCCGGCAGAACATCCGCTGGGCCATCGGCTACAACGCCCTGGCACTGCCGGTGGCGGCGGCGGGCCTGCTCACGCCCTGGCTGGCGGCCTTGGGGATGTCCCTGAGTTCGCTGCTGGTGGTGGTGAATGCACTACGGTTACGGGATTCACGCTGATGGAGATGCTCTACATTCTGATCCCCTTGGGGATGATTTTTCTCGGCCTGGCCCTGGTGGCGTTCCTGTGGACGGTACGGTCCGGGCAATACGACGACATGGAGGGTCCGGCACACCGGATCCTCATGGATGACGATGATCCGCGGATTCCGCGCCGTCGTCGGGATGACAGACCCGGTTCCGGGGAGGGTGAGTGATGAATAAGTTGATCGAGTGGGGGCGGGCGCTGCGGCGTCTGCCGGTGCTGAATCACCCCATGTTCAGTTTTGAGAACGGGGCCATGACGTTCATTGTGGCGCTGGTGGTGGTGTCCTGGCTGAGTTTTCTGTCCGTGATTCTGTTTGGGCGTTGAGCCGGGGCTTGGGCTTCCCCCTCATCCCCGGCCCTTCTCCCCGAGGGAGAAGGGAGTAGGAAAGCCCCTCTCCCCTTGCGGGAGAGGGGTTGGGGTGAGGGGGAACTCTCCAGCATGGTTAGCACTCCAACTTCGCGAGTGCTAAACTCGCAGCATTCCGCTTGGAATTGGGGAGGACCGCAATCCATGACAACCGCACTGACTCCGGCTGCCAATCACCTTGCTGTCCCGGTCGGGGATCTGGACAGCTACATCTCGGCCGTCAACCGGCTGCCGGTGCTGGAGGCCGAGGAAGAGCAGGCGCTGGCCCGCCGTCTGCGGGACGAACAGGACCTTGAAGCCGCCCGCAAGTTGGTGATGCATAACCTGCGTTTCGTGGTGCATATCGCCCGCGGCTATTCCGGTTACGGCCTGAACCTGGGGGATCTGATCCAGGAAGGCAACATCGGCCTGATGAAGGCGGTCAAGCGCTTTGACCCTGACATGAATGTGCGCCTGATTTCCTTTGCCGTGCACTGGATCCGGGCCGAGATTCATGAATTCGTGCTGCGCAACTGGCGCATCGTCAAGGTGGCCACCACCAAGGCCCAGCGCAAGCTGTTCTTCAACCTGCGCGGCGCCAAGCAGCGCCTGGGCTGGTTCAGTCAGGACGAGGTGGAAGCCGTGGCCAACGATCTGGGTGTCTCCGCTCGGGAAGTGATGGAGATGGAGTCTCGCCTGGCCGGCCGTGACGTATGCTTTGATCCGGAACCGGATGACGAAGGCACCTATACCGCCGCCCCGGCCGATGTGCTGATGGATCACGAGGGCGACCCGGCCATGCTGATGGAGCGTTCCGACTGGGACAGCTATCACCAGACGCGTCTGCAGGCGGCCCTGGCGGCCCTGGACGAGCGCAGCCGGGCCATCCTGGCGCGTCGCTGGCTGGCGGAGGAGAAGGCGACCCTCCATGAGTTGGCGGCGGAGTACGGCGTCTCGGCGGAGCGGATCCGGCAGCTGGAGAACAATTCCATTCGCAAGCTGCGGCAGGCGATGGTGGCCTAGCACCCGCTTGGGTTCAGGGCGTCCTCAGCGGGGTTCGATGTGGCGCAGGTGCTGGTTCACCGTGATCCATGACCCCGCCAGTCCCAGCAGGGCGCCCAGGCCGAGCAGGGTCAGGGTGCCCCGAAAACCCAGGCCGTCGAGGCGCCATTCCCCACCGTAGAGCTGCGACAGGGTTTGCACCGGACCCGACAGCAGCAGGATGGTGATTGCCACGATCACCGCCGCCATCATGGCACCACCCAGTCCCAGCCATAACCCACCATAGAGAAACGGCCGTCGGATGAAGGCATCCGTGGCCCCCACCAGCTTGGCCACTTCGATCTCTTCCCGTCGATTCTGCACGTCCAGCCGGATGGTGTTGCCCACCACCAGCAGCACGCCCAATCCCAGCAGCAGGGATAGCACCACCATGGACCGTTGCAGCACTTCCATGATGGAAAACAGACGCTGGACCCATTGCAGGTCCAGGAGCGCCCGGGAAACCTCCGGCATGTGGTTCAGGGCATTGACCAGTCCTTCCAGGGCGGCCGTGGAGCGGTGCTCCAGGGCCGGTGTCACCAGGATCAGCGGCGGCAGGGGATTTTCGCCCAGGGTATCCAGGGCTTTGGCAAAACCGGAGTGGGCACGGAACTCCTCCAGGGCCTGGGCGCGGGTAACGGGCAGGGCCTCGGCCACGTCGGCCCGCTGGGCCAGACGGGTAGCCAGGGCCGGCAGCTGGGCATCCGCCACCGAATCTTCGAGAAACACCGAAATCTGGGCCGTCTGCGACCACTGGGGCGTGGCCTGTTGCAGGTTGTTCAGGAACACATGAAGCAGGGTCGGCAGGGTCAGGGCGACGGCGATCACCAGCAGGGTCAGGGCGCTGGAGAAAGGGGCACGGTAGAGCTTGCCCAGACTGAACACCAGTGCCCGCAGGTGATTGATGCCGTAAGCCTGGAACCGGGCATGGACCGGCGGCAGGGTCAGAGCGCGGCGACGTCTCATGCCTCGGCCTCCCGGCGGTGCAGGCGCCCTTCATGGAGATGCACCATGGGCTTGCCCAGGGACGAGATCAGGTTCAGGTCGTGGCTGGCGATCATGACCGTGGTCCCCACCTGATTGAAGCGCAAGAACAGCTGCATGATCTCCCGGGACAAGTGAGGGTCCAGGTTGCCGGTGGGTTCGTCCGCCAGCAGGATGGCGGGCTTGTGGACCACCGCGCGGGCGATGCCCACTCGCTGCTG
The DNA here is from genome assembly GCF_000225005.1 of Ectothiorhodospira sp. PHS-1. Classification (NCBI taxonomy): domain Bacteria; kingdom Pseudomonadati; phylum Pseudomonadota; class Gammaproteobacteria; order Chromatiales; family Ectothiorhodospiraceae; genus Ectothiorhodospira; species Ectothiorhodospira sp. PHS-1. The sequence goes on from NZ_AGBG01000011.1 coordinate 24,786, forward strand.
TTCGCCGGTGGACAGGGTGACGGGTTCGGCATTTTCCTTGTGCAGCAGCCCCACCTTGTCCAGGGCGGCGCGGACGCGGCGGGCGATTTCCTGTTGCTGGTAGCCCTGGATCACCAGGGGCAGGGCCACGTTGTCGAAGACGCTGCGGTCGTGGAGCAGGTGGTGATCCTGGAAGATGATGCCGATCTGGCGCCGGAAGTAGGGCACCTGACGGGCGGAGAGGGATTCCAGGTTCTGGCCGTTGACGACGATCTGGCCCCGGCTGGGGCGCTCGATCAGCGAGATGAGTTTGAGCAGGGTGCTCTTGCCGGCCCCGGAGTGGCCGGTGAGGAAGGCCATGGCGCCCCGGTCCAGGCTCAGGTTGATCCGGGACAGGGCTTCATGGCCGTTGGGGTAGCGCTTGGTGACGTTGCGCAGCAGGATCATGGAAGCGCAGACCTAGTCCCGATCCGACAGCAAGGCCCTGGCAAAGTCTTCGGCGTTGAACTCCCGCAGATCCTCGATCTTTTCTCCCACGCCGATGAAACGCACCGGCACACCCACCCGTTCGGCGATGGCGAACAGGATGCCGCCCTTGGCGGTGCCGTCCAGCTTGGTGACGGCGATACCGGTGAGATCCATGGCCTGATGGAATTCCCGAGCCTGGTTGAGGGCATTCTGGCCGGTACCCGCGTCCACCACCAGCAGCACCTCGTGGGGGGCGTCGGGGGCCTGGCGCTGGATCACCCGCTTCACCTTCTTCAATTCATCCATCAGGTTGGATTGGGTGTGCAGACGACCGGCGGTATCGGCGATGAGCACATCCATGCCTCGGGCCTTGGCGGCCTGCCAGGCATCGAAGATCACCGACGCCGAATCCGCGCCCTGGCCCTGGGCGATCACCGGGGCCTGATTGCGCTCGCCCCAGGTCTGCAGCTGCTCCACCGCGGCGGCCCGGAAGGTGTCGCCGGCCGCCAGCATGACCGACTTGCCCTGCCGGCGCAGATGGTGGGTGAGCTTGCCGATGGTGGTGGTCTTGCCGGCACCGTTGATGCCCAGCACCAGGATCACGTAGGGTTTTTTCCCGGCATCGATCGCCAGGGGCTTCTGCACCGGCTTGAGCACGTCCACCATGGCCCCTTCCAGGGCCTTGACCAGGGCCTCGGCATCCTTGAGTTCCTTGCGGGCGACGCGTCGGGTGAGGCCTTCCAGGATGGTTTCGGTGGCCTCGATACCCACGTCGGCCATGAGCAATCGGGTCTCCAGCTCTTCGAGCAGTTCGTCGTCGATGGTCTTCTTGCCCAGGACCAGGCCCGCCATGCCCTCGGTGAGGGTGGAGGAGGTCTTGGACAGCCCCTTGCGCAGGCGGGAGAACAGGCCCGATTTCGAGGTTTCCTCGCCCGTATCGGCCGTTTCGATCTTCTCGGTCTTCCCGGCCTTTTCAGCCTCCGCCTGCTTGTCGGCCTCCAGGCCGGGGGGGGCCGGGTCGGGCGTTTTCGGCAGACCGGTCGGCATCACCGGGGGTCTGGGTTCGGGCTTGATCTCGGGCGGGGTTTTCAAGGCCGCCGGGGGCGCTGCCGGGGCCGGCGCCGTCGGTTTGGCGGTTTCCTGCCGGGGGGCGGTCGGCTCGATCACCGGTGTGGGCGCTTCGGCGGCGGGTGCTTTCGCGGCCGGGCTGGATGCCGGTTCCGGTTTGGCGGCAGCGGGGCTCACGGGCGGCGGCGGCGGCGCCGGCGCGGCCTTGCCTCGGTCCCGGGGAGACCTGATACCCTCGAGGGGCGTGATGATCTCAAGCCCCTCGATGATTTCCAGGGACTCCACGGGCTCGGCAGCCTGCTTGGGCTGGTCTACGGGCTTTTTCTTCTTGCGGAAACCGAACATGCGCTGATGAGGTCTACGGTGTTCAAGAATGCACATCCTACCACTGAGGGACGTCTGCCGAAATGAAACATAAGATGCCGCGCATAGGTTTGCTGCTGCTCCTGCTGGTGCCGCTCTGGCTCCAGGCCGATCAGGGAAGCCCTGTCCATGAATTCATGCTGGATAACGGCATGAAGGTGCTGGTGTTGCCGGATCAGCGGGCACCGGTGGTGTCGTCCATGGTCTGGTACCGGGTGGGTTCCAGTCATGAGCACGGGGGTATCACCGGGATCTCCCACGCCCTGGAACACATGATGTTCAAGGGTACCGACACCCATCCCGCCGGGGAGTTCTCCCGCATCATCGCCGCCCTGGGCGGGCGGGAGAATGCCTTCACCAGCCGGGACTACACGGCCTATTTCCAGCAACTGGCCGCCGAACATCTGGCGACGGCCCTGAAGCTGGAGGCCGACCGGATGCAGCATCTGGCCCTGCCGGAGGATGAGTTCATCCAGGAGATGCGGGTGGTGCGGGAGGAGCGGCGCCTGCGCACCGAGGACAACCCCAACGCCCTGACCTTCGAGCACTTCAATGCCGTCGCCTGGCTGAACAGCCCCTACGGGATTCCGGTCATCGGCTGGATGGTGGACATCGACGAATACACGGTGGCCGATCTGCGGGACTGGTATGACCGCTGGTATGCCCCCAACAACGCCATCCTGGTGGTGGTGGGCGACGTGGAGCCGGACGCCGTACACGACCTGGCCAGGACCCATTTCGGCCCCATCCCGGCGCGGGATCTGCCGGCGGTGAAATCCCGTACCGAGACCCCGCAGCTGGGCGAACGACGGATCAAGGTGCGGGCGCCGGCGCGGGTTCCCTATCTTTTGATGGGTTACAAGGTGCCGGTGATCATGACCGCCGAGGAAGACTGGGTGCCCTATGCCCTGCAGGTGGCCGCCGGGGTGCTGGATGGTGGACAGAGTGCCCGTTTTGCCCGGGAACTGGTGCGCGAGCGGGAACTGGTGGCTTCTGCCGGGGCCAGTTACAGCCCCCTGTCCCGGCTGGACACCCTGTTCATGCTCAGTGCCACGCCATCCGCCGGCGTGGAGCGGGACGCGGTGGAAGCCGCCCTCACCGAGGCTCTGGAACGCCTGAAGGATGAACTGGTCAGCACCGCCGAACTGGAACGGGTGAAGGCCCAGGTGGTGGCCAGGGAGGTCTATCGCCGGGATTCCATCCAGGGGCAGGCCATGGGGCTGGGAATGCTGGAGAGCGTGGGGTTGCCGTGGCAGCTGGGGGACGAGTTTGCCGAACGCATCCGGGCGGTGACGCCGGAGCAGGTGCAGGCGGTGGCCCGGCGCTATTTCGATGTGGATCGGCGCACGGTGGCCTGGCTGGACCCGCTGCCCATTGATCCGGAAAACCCGCCGGGATATTTCGACGGCCATCTGCGCTGATCGTCTGATTCGCCATTTTCAAGGAATATGCCATGACGACATTTTTCTTCCCGTCAGCCCTGAAACGATCCGGATGGACAGGCCTGCTCATGCTGGTGCTGCTCGCGCCCATGACGGCCTCCGCCGCCTCCGCAGTCCAGCATTGGGAGACGGAAAACGGCCTCAAGGTCTACTTCGTGCCCTCTCCGGCCCTGCCCATGGTAGATGCCCGACTGGTGTTCAATGCCGGCAGCGCCCGGGATGGTGATCATCCCGGCCTGGCCCGTCTGACCAACACCCTGTTGCGGGACGGTGCCGGTGACTGGGATGCCGACACCATTGCCGAACGTTTTGAAGGGGTGGGCGCCCAGTTCGGCGCCACTTCGGAGCGGGACATGGCCATCCTCAACCTGCGTAGCCTGACCCAGCCCGACTGGCTGGAGACGGCGGTGGAGACCTTCGTGACCGTGGTGGGTCAGCCCGCGTTTTCCCAGCGGGGACTGGACCGGACCCGGCGCCAGACTCTGGTTGCCCTCCAGGCCCAGCAGCAGAACCCGGGGGCCATTGCCGGTCGCACCTTCTTCGAGACGGTCTATGCCGGGCATCCCTACGCCCATTCCCCCCTGGGTACCGAGGATGGGCTGGCCGGCATCACCCCGGCACAGCTGAAGTCCTTCCATCAGACCTACTATGTGGCTCGTAACGGCATCCTGGCCCTGGTGGGCGGGCTGGACCGTTCCCAGGCCGAGGCCCTGGCCGAGCGCATCGCCGCCGCCCTGCCGGCGGGGGAGGCGGCCCCGGCCCTGCCCGAGGTGGCCATGCCCGAGGCAGGGCAAACCATCCGGGTAAACTTCCCCTCCGAGCAGGTCCATGTCTTCATGGGGCATCCCGGGATGGCCCGGGGGGATGCGGATCATTTCCCCCTGTATGTGGGCAATCATCGCCTGGGTGGCGGCGGTTTCACCTCCCGGCTGATGGAGGAAGTCCGCACCCAGCGGGGGCTGGCCTATAGCGTCTACAGCTATTTCTCGCCCATGGCGGCGGCGGGACCCTTTCTGATGGGGGTGCAGACCCAGGCCGCCCAGGCGGACGAGGCGGTGGCGGTGATGCGCCGGACCCTGGAGGACTTTGTGGCCTCGGGGCTGGACGAGGACGAACTCAAGGCTGCCCAGTCCAATATCGTCGGCGGTTTCCCCCTGCGCACCGCCAGCAACTCGGGGATCCTGGATCACGTGGCGATGATGGGCTTTTACGGCCTGCCGCTGGACTATCTGGACACCTTCACCGACCAGGTGGAGGCCCTGGATCCGGCCACGGTGAACGAGGCCTTCGGGCGTCGCGTGGATCCGGACCGTCTGGTGACGGTCATCGTCGGCGGGGAGGGTTGATGCGGGCCCGTGTATCGAAGCCGCCCCGGCGCGGCGCGCCGGGGCGATTGCGCATCATCGGCGGCGAGTGGCGCAGTCGGCGGCTGTCGGTGCCCGATGGCCCCGGCCTGCGTCCCACCCCGGACCGGGTACGGGAAACCCTGTTCAACTGGCTGCAGCCGGTGATCCAGGGCGCCCGCTGTCTGGACCTGTTTGCCGGCAGCGGGGCGCTGGGGTTCGAGGCCGCCTCCCGGGGGGCATCGCGGGTGGTGATGGTGGAGCGGGATGCCCGGGTGGCCGCCCATCTCGGAGTCCAGGTGGAAGTCCTGGAGACGGACCGGGTCCAGGTCATGGCGCGGGATGGGCTGGCCTATCTGGCCGCCTGTGACGAATCCTTTGACCTGGTGTTTCTGGACCCGCCCTATGGCAAGGGGCTGTTGCCCGATTGTCTGGCGCATCTGAGCCGTCCCGGTCTGCTGCGGCCCGGGGCGCGCCTGTATCTGGAACAGGCCCTGTCGGAGCCGGAGACGGAACTGCCGGCGGGGTGGACGGTGTTGCGGGAGACCCGTGCCGGAGATGTGTTCGGCAGGCTGGTGGCCCCTTGACCCTGTTGTCCGCCCTTTGCCGCGAGATCTCCCGGGCCTCCGGCAGCCCCTTTGTGCTCCGGGACCGGCGCAGCGCAGCCGGGGGATGCATCAATGAAACCGCCGTGCTGCAGGGGCAGGACGGTCGTGGCTTCTTCGTCAAGCTCAATCGCCCCGACCTGGCACACATGTTCGCCGCCGAGGCGGAAGGCCTGCTGGCCCTGCGGACGCCGGGGGCGATCCGGGTGCCCGAGCCCCTGTGCCACGGGGTGGTCGAGGGGCGCAGCTTTCTGGTGATGGAGCATGTGCCCCTGGGGGGACCGTCGCGCCCGGCCCTGTTCGGGGAACAGTTGGCGGCGCTGCACCGGCATGTGGCCCCCCGTTTCGGCTGGTACCGGGACAACACCATCGGCAGTACCCCCCAGATCAACCCCTGGTGTGACGACTGGGTGGTGTTCTATCGGGAGCATCGGCTGGGCTTCCAGATCCGTCGGGCTGCAAAGGCCGGGGGCGGGGCGGGTCTGATTGACGCCGTAGAGCAGTTGATGGAGGGATTGCCGGCCTTGTTTCCGGGCTACCGTCCCGTGGCTTCAGTGCTGCACGGGGATCTGTGGAGCGGCAACCACGACACCGACCGGGAGGGTCGGCCGGTGATCTTCGATCCGGCGGTGTACTACGGTGACCGGGAGGCCGACGTGGCCATGACCGAGTTGTTCGGCGGTTGCGGCCCCGAGTTCTATGCCGCCTACGAGTCTGTCTGGCCCCTGGACCCGGGTTACCGGGTGCGGCGGGATCTGTACAACCTGTATCACCTGCTCAACCACTTCAATCTGTTCGGCGGGGGGTATGCCGGGCAGTCGGAGCGGGTAGCCCGGCGGTTGCTGGCGGAGGTGAGGTGAGGGAAGCGCTGGGCCGTGTCAAAGGCAGGGCGTGTCCGTATAGCCCGGGGCATCGCAGTAGGCATTCACCGCCGGACGGCCGCCGTTGGCGCCGCTCCAGCGGGCCTGGTGCTGCACCTGGGACTGGCTCAGGCGGGCGGCAGGCGTCACCGGGGGCAGGATGCTGCTCAGGGAGGTGGGACTCATGCCCATGCGCACCTCGTACAGGATCTTGTAGGCCAGCACCCGCTTGACGTAATCCCGGGTCTCGGAGAACGGGATCAGTTCGGCCCAGACATCGGCGGGGATTGCCTCGTCCCGGGGCAGCCATGAGCGCACGCGACCGGCCCCGGCGTTGTAGGCCGCCGTGGAGAGCATGGGATGGCCGCCGAAGTTGTCCAGGTTGCGGCGCAGGTAATAGGTGCCGATGCTTACGTTCAGGTCCGGGTCCAGCAACTGCATGGGATTGCTGACCGTGGCGCCCACATGGGGGGCCATGGCACGGCCGGTATCCGGCATGATCTGCATCAGACCCATGGCGCCGGCGTGGGAACGGGCGTCCTGCATGAAGGCGCTTTCCTGGCGGGCCACCGCCATGGCCCAGGCCGGATTGATGCCTTGTGCCGTGGCCCTTTCCATGATCAGGGGGGCATGGGCGAGGGGGAAGCGCAGGTCGATGTCGTCGAAACGCTGGGCGCGGGCGGCGGCGAAGATGGCCCGATCATGCCAGCCGATCTGTCCGGCGATCAGGGCCAGTGCCTCCAGGTCGCCCCGGTCCCGTTGTTGCAGGCGATTCTGCAGATGTATCCATTCCCGCCGGGCGTCGATGAGACGGCCCAGGGCGAGCATTTCGAGGGAGCGGGCCAGCCCCGGGTCCTCGCTGACCCGCGCCATGCGGTCGGGAGTGACGTCCAGCGGACGGTGACCGATGCGGTAGGGACGTTCCAGGCGGTCGGCGGCCAGGAAACCGTAGAAGTTGCGTTCCTCGCTGACGCCGTCGTAGAGGGCCCGGGCACCCCGGTGGTCTCCCATCTGTTCCAGGGCGCGGGCGTGCCAGTAACGCCAGGCGGCCTCCTGCCGGGCCTCGCCGCTCATGCGGGTGACGGCCTTGGCGACGGTCTCCCAGTCGCCCTTGGCCAGGGCGGCCCGGAGCTGCCATTGCCGCAGCAGGTCATCGAACACCGCGTCGGGCAGGGTGGCCAGATAGGGCAGGGCATCCTGCCTTTCCCGCAGGGTCAGGCGCAGGGCGATGAAGCGCTGGGTCTCGTAGGCATCTTCCCGGGCCATGCCCCAGTCCCGCCGGTCGGACTCCCACAGGGTCAGGGCCTCGCGGGGGGCGCGTCGGGCCAGCCGGTTGAAACTCTGGACGATGGCATCGCGAGCGCCCGGGTGGGCATCGGCCCGCCACTGGATGCGGGCCAGGCCGGCAGGGTCTTCGTAAAGACTGAGCCAGCGGTCGGCCCAGACCCGGTCGCTCTCGGGCATGTAGCGGCGCAGGTAGCGGGCCAGGCCGGGCTGACCGGCCTCCATCGCCAGCCGGAAGCGCTCCCAGGCGAGCTGGGGTGTCAGGCGGCCCGCCTCGCGCCAGGCATTGAACACCGGGTCACACTCGCCGACCTGGGAGCGCCCCACCAGCCAGAGGGTTTCCACGCCGTTCAGGGCCTGGTCACGGCGACCGGTCCTGAGCAGGGCGTTGTGGTACTGGCAGGCGTAGGTGGCGCCGAGGCCGTCCTGGTAATAACGCAGGTAGTCTTCCCAGCGCCCCTGCCCGGCCAGATGGCCGAGCCAGCGGGTGCGCAGGCGCTGGCCCAGGGGACTGTCGCCCCAGCGTTCCAGGAACCGGTCCATCTCCTCCGGCTGGATCTGGGGGAAGCGGGCGTTGAGGTCGGCATGGATCAGGTAGGGCAGCAGGGCGTAGTCCTGCAGTTCCCGCACGCCTTGCTGGAAGGCGGCGCGATTGCCCTGCTGCAGGGCACGTTCCGTTTGCACGAAACGTTCGCGCTGGGCGTCGGTGCCGGTGGTGAGGGCCGTGGCCGGGCCGGAGAGGAGGATCAGCAGCGGGAGCAGGTAGCCCGTCAGACGACGCGATGACATGGATGTAACCCCTTCCGGGTGGACCGGCGTAGGCTTGGGGAGATGGCGACCTTGGAGGAACATCGAGTAAGTCCCCTTCCGTCACCCCCGCGAAAGCGGGAGTCCAGAGTGTTCGGTGTGTTGCCGGATTCCCACTTTCGCGGGAATGACGTGCTTTGAATCTTCTTGGTGTGTTCCGAACCCTTCTTAAGATGCGACTTTAAAGTGGCAATCCCGGGTCGTGCAAGGGGGGGCTGCCCTTGCCGGATCTTCAGACATCCCGCCACTGTCCCGGCGCCAGTCCGTCCAGGGTCCAGGTGCCGATCCGGTGGCGGATCAGACGCAGGGTGGGGTGGCCCACCGCGGCGGTCATGCGCCTGACCTGCCGGTTGCGGCCTTCATGGAGGGTCAGTTCCAGCCAGGTGACGGGGATGTGGCGGCGCTCACGGATGGGCGGGTCCCGCGGCCAGAGTCCCGCCGGTTCATCCATGATCCGTACCTCGGCCGGTCGGGTCGGGCCGTCCTTGAGCAGCACCCCCGTTGCCAGGGTGTGGAGGGCCTTTGGGTCCGGCACCCCTTCCACCTGCACCCAGTAGGTCTTGCCCATGTGATGGGCCGGATCGGTGATGCGGGCCTGCAGGCGACCATTGTTGGTCAGCACCACCAGACCCTCGCTGTCCCGGTCCAGTCGGCCGGCGGCGTAGACGCCGGGGACGGGAACGAAGTCGGCCAGGGTGCGACGCCCCTGACCGTCGGTGAACTGGGTGAGGACGTCGTAGGGCTTGTTCAGCAGAATGACGCGGGTTGCGGGGTTGCGTGATGGCCGGACGACGGGTCGCCGGGGAGGTGGTCCGGTTCTAGAGGCCAAGGGGATGGCTCCCCGCGCTGCCCAGGCTGCCGGCGAGCAGCATCAGGCCCAGGCCCAGGATCAGCAGTCCGCCCATGAGGGTGATGGTCTGGCCCGCCCAGGCCATGGCCCGGTATTCGCCGCCGCCCGCCAGTCGGACTGCCAGATGGCGGGCCTTGACGGCCAGGATGGCCAGGACGGACACGGTGATGGCCGTGCCCAGGGACATGGCCAGGACGGCGAAGATGCCCGCCAGCCACAAACCCAGCAGATGGGCGGCCACCAGCACCAGGATGGCGCCGGTGCAGGGCCGGATGCCCACCGCCACGATGGTGGCGATCATGGCGGACAGGCTGCCCGCCTCGGCGGCCTGCCGGGGGGTGACGTGGTGGGCGTGACCACACCCGCAGCCGGGTCCGTGGGGGTGGGTCACGTCCTGGGGCAGGGTGGGCCGCAGGCCATGACCGGCCAGGGGGGCGGTGGTGAGGGGTTGCAGCCGGATTGGCGCCGGCGCCTGTGCCCGATACAGGCGCAGATAACCCCGTAACGCCCGAAAACTGAGCCAGGCCCCCAGCAAGGCCACCAGGGCAAAGCTGATCTGTTCCAGCAGGTAGGCCCGGCCCATGGCTTCACGGGCGGCCATGCCGGCGATGAGCAGGACGCCGGATACCAGCGCGATGGCGGTGATGCCCTGCAGCATGGCCGAGGCAAAGGACAGGCTCAGGGCGCGCCGCAAGTGCTGGCGGTGGGTGAGCAGGTAAGTGGTGATCACGGCCTTGCCGTGGCCGGGGCCGGCGGCATGGAAGATGCCGTAGAGAAAACTCACCAGGATCAGCGCCCCCGCACTGGCGGGGCCGGGGTTTTCCCGTACCTGCCCCATGCCGTCGGCCAGCCGGCGGTGCAGCTGACGCTGCTGGGTGATGACCCAGGCCACCATGCGATCCCGCAAGCCGGCTTGAGACGGGGCTTCGTCCTCGAACAGCATCAACGGCTGAGCGGGCGTGCTGGGCGGCGGGCCGCCGCCGGTCAGCGCCGAGGCATGGACGTGCAGGGGCAGCAGCAGGGCCGCCAGACAGAGGATGATCAGTCGGTGCATCGGATTTCAGCCCGTTCGGCAAAGTGCTTGCCCAGATCCGGGTCGCCGGTCTGGTCGTAATCCAGGGCCATGGCCCTGGCCACCATGACCGGGTCGGGTCGGGGTTGACGGATGCGGATCTCGCAGCGCTCCGAGCCACCCTCCAGATGGGGCACGGTGTTTTCGGCGTGCAGGATTTCAATGAAATAGGTGGGATCGAAGACGGCATAGCGCAAGGGAGCCCGGACCGGGTCCACGGGCTGGCGAAAATGCAGGCTGAAGCTCAGTGCCAGGCGCCCGTTGATCTCCTTCAAGGTCGGGTTCTCGGCGCGCACGTCGCGGATGACCTGTTCACCGTGATGGATTTCAGTGAAGAAATGGTAGTCGGTGAGGTTCTCGATCACCTGCCGGGCGATGTCGGCCAGTTTTTCTTCCCGGGTGTCGCCGGCGGCGTTGTGGGCCATCTCGTCCAGCAGGAAGACGCTGTAGAAGGGGTCCATCAGCCAGGTCTGGTGCAGCCGGGTGACGTGCCCGGACCCATCGAACACGGCGGTGACCTCCAGGTCGATCCAGGCATGGGGATGGGCACCGGCCGGGCCGGCGGGCAAGGCCAGCCCGGCCAGGAGCAGCAGGCAGCAGAGGCAGTGCAGGGGTCGTGTGAGGCCTGGGTATGACATGGTTGCAAACGTGCCTGAAATGCGTCGGGTTATAGGGACAGCGGCCGGGCGGTCGGGGTTCCCGCCAGGCCGAGTTCCCCGTGCAGGGAGCGCCATCGGTCCTCGTCGCCGGGGCCGGGGCGCAGGTCCAGTCCGTCGGGTAGCGGTATCCCGCAATGGATGCCCGTCAGCCGCCGGGCCAGGCGCACCGTGTCCTGGTGGGTTTCGATCAGCGCCATCAGCCGCCTGGCGCCGCGGATGGGCATGTGGCCCACGGCCGGGATGTCCGCCAGCAGGGCGTCCAGGGTGTCGGTGCGCCGGAGCAGGCGGGCCGCGGTACTCATGCCCACGCCGGGGATGCCGGGGATGTTGTCCACCTTGTCGCCGGCCAGGGCCAGCTGGTCCGCCACCTGGTCCGGACGGACGCCGAGCAGCTTGCGGATGCCGCCGGGGTCCAGGCGCCGGTTTTGGCGCGGTTCCCACCACAGGTCGCCGTCATGCACCAGTTGGGTCAGATCCTTGTCGCCGGTGGCCAGGATCACCGTGCGTCCGGCCCGGCGTTCGCGGTCGGCCAGGGTACCGATGAGGTCGTCCGCCTCGAACTCCCGGCTGGACAGGGTGGTCAGGCCGCAGGCATCCAGCAGTTCACGGCAGAGTCGGAACTGGCGTTTCAGGGCCTCCGGCGCCGGCGGCCGGTGGGCCTTGTAGGGGGGGTAGATGGACTGGCGGTAGTGCCGGCCCAGACTTTCGTCGAAGGCGAAGGCAATCCGCTCGGGACGTTCTTCCCGCATCAGGGTGCGGACGAAATTCATGAAGCCCACCACCGCGTTCACCGGCTGACCCCGGGGGCAGGTGAGGGTGTCGGGCAGGGCGAACCAGGCGCGGAAGATGAAGATGCTGGTGTCGACAAGGTAGGTGGGCGTGTTCACGGCTCGATTGTATCAGGGCGGGCACGGGGAGAAGGCTTCCCGTGGGCGCGATATCTGTTAACTTGCAGTTCTGATCCCAAAACCGCCGTCTGTCCGGCGAAGGAGTTGTCATGAAGGTGACCGTGGAGCTGGATGCCACCCCGGAGGAACTGCGTGCCTTTCTCGGACTGCCCGATGTGGCGCCGCTGCAGAAGGAGATGATGGACGACCTGTCCCGGCGCATCCGCGAGGGGCAGCAGGGTTACGAGTCCCTGGCCCTGATGCAGCCCATGCTGCAAAGCGGCATCGCCAACATGGACGCCATGCAGAAAATGTTCTGGCAGGCGTTCACCCAGAGCGGCGGTGATGCCGACAAGAAGAAATGACCTACCGTTGCATGGGGGTGCTTTCTGCTAGAATCCCGCCCTTGTTCATCCCATCGAGTACTCTGGAGGTAGTTTCATGAAGAACCCCGTGCGCGTTGCCGTCACCGGCGCGGCTGGTCAGATCTCCTACAGCCTCTTGTTCCGCATCGCCTCCGGCGACATGCTCGGCAAGGATCAGCCCGTCATTCTGCAGCTGCTGGAAATCACCCCGGCCATGGACGCCCTGCGCGGCGTGGTGATGGAACTGGAAGACTGTGCCTTCCCGCTGCTGGCCGGTACCGTGATCTCCGACAAGCCGGAAGAGGCCTTTGCCGATGCGGATTACGCCCTGCTGGTGGGTGCCCGTCCCCGTGGTCCGGGCATGGAGCGTAAGGACCTGCTGGAAGCCAATGCGGCCATTTTCTCCGTGCAGGGTAAGGCCCTGAACGCGGTGGCCAGCCGTCAGGTGAAGGTGCTGGTGGTGGGCAATCCCGCCAATACCAATGCCCTGATCGCCCAGCGCAATGCGCCGGATCTGGATCCACGCAACTTCACCGCCATGACCCGTCTGGATCACAACCGTGCCCTGGCCCAGCTGGCCGGCAAGACCGGTGCCGCCACCACGGACATCCGTCAGATGATCATCTGGGGCAACCATTCCGCCACCCAGTATCCGGACATCAGCCAGGCCTCCGTGAAGGGTGACGCCGCTGCCGGTCTGGTGCCCCGTGACTGGTATGAAACCGACTTCATTCCCACCGTGCAGCAGCGCGGTGCCGCGATCATCAAGGCCCGTGGTGCTTCTTCCGCCGCTTCCGCCGCCAGTTCCGCCATTGATCACATCCGTGACTGGGCTCTGGGTACGCCGGATGGCGACTGGGTGAGCATGGCCGTGCCTTCCGACGGCAGTTACGGCATCGAGGAAGGTCTGATCTACTCCTTCCCCGTCACCTGCAAGAATGGTGATTACACCATCGTGCAGGAGCTGGAGATCGATGCATTCAGCCGCGAGCGCATGACCGTGACCGAGCAGGAACTGCGGGAAGAGCGCGACAGCGTGGCGCATCTGCTGCCCTGACGGTGTGTCGCCCCCCTTGTCTCCTTGGGGGAGGAGGGGGGCGTTCGGGATGTTTTCAATGTCCGTGACTGGATTCCCGCGTTCGCGGGAATGACGATGTGCAAGGGAATGACGAATCTCTAATTTGTCGGGCCGATGGCCCCCTCTGTTCGCCGGGCAAACAGGTCATGTTCCGAGGCGTCGATGATCTCCACGTCGGCCCAATCTCCGGGGCGCAATGCTTCCCCATCTTCCACGAAGACAAGACCGTCGATCTCCGGGGCGTCCGCGCTGGAGCGGGCGATGGCGGTGCCGTCCTCGTCCAGATCGTCCACCAGTACCCGCATCCGCCGCCCCACCTTCTCCGCCAGCCGGGCCTCGCTGATCCCGGCCTGGACTTCCATGAATCGGGCCATGCGCGCCTCCTTGACCGCCTCGGGTACCGCGCCGGGCAGGTCGTTGGCGGGGGCGCCGTCCACCGGTGAATAGGTGAAGCAGCCCACCCGGTCCAGCCGGGCCTCGCGGATAAAGTCCAGCAGGGTTTCGAAGTCGTCGTCCGTCTCACCGGGAAAACCGACGATGAAGGTGCTGCGCAGGGTGATGTCCGGGCAGACCTCCCGCCATTGCCGGATTCGCTCCAGTACCCGTTCCGCGGCCGCCGGTCGGCGCATGGCCTTGAGAATGCGGGGACTGCCGTGCTGCAGGGGGATGTCCAGGTAGGGCAGGATGCGTCCATCCGCCATCAGCGGGATCAGGTCATCCACGTGAGGGTAGGGGTAGACATAGTGCATCCGCACCCAGACCCCCAGGCTGCCCAGGGCCTCGGCCAGGCTCTGGATGTGGGTGCGCAGGGGCTTGCCGCCCCAGAACCCGGTGCGGTATTTCACGTCCACCCCGTAGGCGCCGGAGTCCTGGGAGATGACCAGTAGCTCCTTGACGCCGGCGGCCACCAGATGCTCGGCTTCCTGCATCACCTCGCCCACGGGGCGGCTGACCAGATCGCCGCGAAAGCGAGGGATGATGCAGAAGCTGCAGTGGTGATTGCAGCCCTCGGAAATCTTCAGATAGGCAAAGTGCCGGGGCGTGAGACGCACGCCCTGGGGCGGCACCAGGCTCTCGAAGGGATCGTGGGGGGCGGGCAGATGGGCGTGTACCGCCGCCATGACCTGTTCGTAGGCATGGGGGCCGGAGACGGCCAGGACCTGGGGAAAGCGCTCGCGGATCCGGTCGGCGTCCGCGCCCAGGCAGCCGGTGACGATGACCCGACCGTTTTCCGCCAGGGCCTCGCCGATGGCATCCAGGGATTCGGTGACGGCGGCGTCGATGAAGCCGCAGGTGTTGACCACCACCAGATCGGCATCGGCATAGCTGGGGGAGACGCCGTAGCCTTCGGCACGGAGCTGGGTGAGGATGCGTTCGGAGTCGGACAGGGCCTTGGGGCAGCCCAGGCTGATGAAACCGACGCGGGGAGGGATGGCAGTGGAAAGCTGGTTCACGGATGACTCGCAAAAGGGGCGGCGGGGCGGTTAAAGGGGCCGCCCATCCACGCGCGCCTTGTATCTGATGGGAGCATCCAGTATATTGCTGCTCTTTTCTTGGCGCTATACAGAGCTTTCGAGGGTGCTTTCATGAAGGCGGATATCCATCCCGATTATCACGATGTCACCGTGAGCTGCAGCTGCGGTAACACGTTCACCACCCGTTCCACCCAGGCCGGTGACAGCCTGCAGGTGGAAGTCTGCTCCGCCTGCCATCCGTTCTATACCGGCAAGCAGAAGATCGTCGATACGGCCGGCCAGGTGGACAAGTTCCGTCGTCGCTACGGAATGTAAGATCGGGCCGGATTCATGGCTCGAATGACAGGTTTGAAGGCAAGGGCGCTGCTGGTCGGCGCCCTTGTTGCGTTTGCGGCCGGCGCAGTCCAGGCCGTGACCCTGCCGGAGTCCTGCGGCGGCCCGGTGGGGCGGGTGGAACAGGCGCGGGTCAACCATGTCCATGACGGGGATACCGTGCGTCTTTCCGACGGCACCCGGGTGCGCATGATCGGTCTGGACACCCCGGAGATCTTTTGGCGGGAGAACAGCGCCGAACCCTTCGGTCACGAGGCCAGGGATGCCCTGGTCGAGATCCTGGAGTCCCACGACTACCGGGTATTGCTGGTGCATGACCGGGAGCGCCGTGATCATTATCAGCGGCGTCTGGCCCATCTGTTCACGCCGGACGGCAGGCCCATCCATGCCGAACTGCTGGCCCGCGGCCTGGCGGTGGCGCTGACCATCCCTCCCAATGACTGGAATCTGCAATGTTACCGGGATGCGGAGGCCCAGGCCCGTGAGGCGGGGCTGAAGATCTGGGCGCAGGACCATCTGCGGGTGTTCAGGGCGGAGGAACTGCCGCCGGACACCGAGGGGTTCCGGCGGGTGGAGGGCCGTGTGGTCCGTGTGGGGGAGAGCGACCGCTCCCACTGGATCAATCTGGAAGGGAATGTGGCCTTCCGGATCGATCACGAGGACATGGTTCATTTCCCGGGCCTGGATCCGGCGACGTTGCGGGGACGCGAGGTGATGGGGCGGGGGCTGGTCTACAGTCATCGGGGCCAGCCGCGCATCCGGATCCGTCATCCCGCCGATCTGCAGATCCTGGACTGACTTTTCGTGGGAGCGGAGGGCCCGCTCCCACGGTTTTGACGGCCGGGCGGCTTTCCGTCAGTGGCTGGTGGGGTGCAGGCCGCCGGGCAGGTAACGGCCCAGGCCCAGATGGTTGAGCATCTTCACCGCCTTGGTGCCGGCCCGCTGCCCCAGCACCGCGTGGATGTGGCTCTCCCAGTCCGGCTCGGCGGTATCCAGCAGATTCTTCAGGTACAGCCCCGCCTCGGTTTCCCCCTCCAGATCCAGTCGACGACTGAAGAACAGGGTGTCCGGGTCCTCGCTGCGGGTGGCCAGGCGCCAGAAGTCTTCCAGACGGCCACGGATGCGCACGTCCCAGTCAGTGGGGTTCTTGCAGTCCCAGTGGGTGACGCCGCCGTCCTTGACCCGGAAACAGATGCTGCCGGAATGGTCGGTCACCGCCAGGCAGATGCGCTTGCCTTCCAGGGGACCCAGTTCGTCGGCGGCGGGCTGGCCCTTGAGCATGTGGTTCATGAGGGCGGAGAAGACCCGGGTATGAACGGCGTCCGGCAGCAGGCGAAGGCCGGCGCCCAGGGGCAGCAGAATGGGAGGCTTGGGAAGATGCATGGCAATACCTGTGACTGTCGCGGTATGACGGGTGTGTCCTTGGTGGCCCGAAATTCTAGCCCGTATCGAGGGGGGGCGGCCAGTCTTGCGGTGGGTGGCCGAGCCTGTCATCCAGCGCCCGCAGTCGTTCCACCGTCCCCACGTCATACCAGAGTCCGGCATGACGCTCGCCGCCGACCCGCCCATGGACCATCGCCGCGCGCAGCAGGGGAGCCAGCGGGAAGCGTCCCGGCCGACAGTCCGCAAACAGCGCCGGCCGATACCAGCCGATGCCGGCAAAGGTGAAGCGGGGTTCACCCGTGGCCGGGATGCGCCCGTTGCGAAGCGGGAAGTCCCCTTCGGGGTGATGCGGCGGGTTGTCCACCAGGATCAGGTGGGCCAGATCATCAGCGGCCAGGACGGGCGGGGTGAGCGGGTGATCGCTCCAGACGTCGCCGTTGATGACCAGGAAGGGATCCTCACCCAGCAGGGGCAGGGCCTGGAATATCCCGCCACCGGTTTCCAGGGCCGTCTGCTCCAGGGAATAACGGATCCGCAGGCCCCAGCCGCTGCCGTCCCCCAGACGGGTGCGGATCTGTTCTCCCAGGTGAGCCAGGTTGATGACGATATCCCGGTAGCCGGCCGCCTCGAGTCGCAGCAGATGGTGTTCGATCAGGGGGCGGCCGCCGACTGCCAGCAGAGGCTTGGGCGTGTGGTCGGTGAGGGGGCGCATGCGTTCGCCGCGCCCCGCGGCGAGGATCATGGCGCGCATCAGCGCGGCTCCCCCGTCGACGGATCCGGCGGTTGAGGCAGCAGGAGTGATGCCGGCCCCCTCATGCGCGAGGGTTCCCAGGGCTGGTGCATGCCGTTGCGGGACAGGGCCAGGCGATGGGCGTGGGGCAGGTGGGTGTCATACCAGGCCCGTACCGGTGCCAGGGCCGGATGGGCCAGTTCCTGTTCCAGCAGGCGCCACAGTCGCGGCAGGTGACGCAGATAGGCGGGTTTGGCATCGCGCCGCCACAGCCGGGTGAAGATGCCGATGATCTTGGTGGTGCGCTGGGCGCCCAGAATCCAGAAGCTGTCGTCCAGGGCCGTGGCATCCAGGCCGGGGAAGGCGTCCCGGTAGCGCGCCATCATGGCTTCGGCCACGCCGGGGTCCACGTCCCGCCGGGCATCCCGCAGCAGCGACACCAGGTCATAGGCGGGCGAGCCGATGAGGGCATCCTGGAAGTCCAGCAGACCGCAGGCGGCGACCCCCTGGCGACCGGGAAGGACCATCAGGTTGTCCACATGGTAGTCCCGCAGCACCAGGGTATGGGGCAGGGCACCGGTCTGGGGCAGGATGCCCTGCCAGGCGGTGATGAAATCGCGGCGGACCGGATCGGGGCAGCGGTCGCCCATGGCTTCCGGCCAGTACCAGTCCACCAGCAGCAGGGCCTCGTTGAGCAGCACGGATTCGCTGTAGGTCTCGATCTGGTGGGCATGGTGATGGCTCCAGCCGCGGTGCAGGGCGATCAGGGTATCGGTGGCCAGCCGGTAGAGTCCGTGTTCGTCGGCACCGTCGGCCAGGGCACGGCTGAAGGTGTGATCGCCGAAATCCTCCAGCAGCAGAAAGCCCTGTCCGGTATCCAGGCCATGGATGCGCGGGGCGCTCAGTCCCAGTTCAAGCAGGATCCCGGCGATGCGCGCGAAGTCGCCGGCGGACTCCCGATCCGGTGGGGCGTCCATGATCACCCAGCTCCGGTTGTACTCCCAGCTCCGGTAATAGCGGCGGAAGCTGGCGTCGGCGGACAGCAGCCGGGGCATGGGCGTGTCTTCCCCGATCATCCCCCGCAGCCAGGCGTGCAGGTCGGCGCGTCGGGTATTGGGAGCGGCGCTGGTTTTCATCATTTCGCGGCACGGGTTCCGGAAGAGCCGTCCATTATTGCATGCCTGTCGGCTTCGCCAAGTCGGGGTTCGCGATTGCGGAGGGTTTCCGCCGGACCCTATACTGCAGGGCAATATCCGTACGTTTCAAGCGCGCACCCGGCTGGGTGCGGAAGGTATGCTGCATGCCCCATTCCAACTGGGCGATCTGGCCCGGGAGTCCTTATCCGCTCGGGGCCACCTGGGACGGTGAAGGGGTGAATTTCGCCCTGTTTTCGGAACACGCCGAAAAGGTGGAGCTGTGTCTGTTCGACCCCAACGGTCGGCGGGAGCTGGAGCGCATCGAGATGCGCTGGCAGACGGATCTGGTCTTTCATTGCTACCTCCCCGAAGCCCGCCCCGGGCTGCTCTACGGGTATCGGGTCCATGGTCCCTATGAGCCGGAGGCGGGACATCGCTTCAATCCCAGCAAGCTGTTGCTGGACCCCTATGCCAAGGCGTTTCACGGTCAGGTGCGCTGGAGCGATGCCCTGTTCGGTTACCGCATCGGTTCGAGCCGGGAGGATCTGCTCATGGATCGCCGCGACTCGGCCACCGGCATGCCCAAGTGCCAGGTCATCGATACCGCCTTTACCTGGGGTGACGACAAGCCGCCCCGTACCCCCTGGCACGAGACGGTGATCTATGAACTGCATGTGAAGGGCTTCACCGCGTTGCACCCCCATGTCCACACCGCCCTGCGGGGGACCTATGCCGGCCTGGCCACGGCACCGGTGATTTCCTATCTGCAGCGTCTGGGGGTGACGGCGGTGGAGATCATGCCGGTACATGCCTTTCTGGATGATCGGCATCTGGTGGAAAAGGGCCTTCGCAACTACTGGGGTTACAACTCCATGGGGTTCTTTGCCCCGGACATGCGTTACTGCGCCTCCGGTCATGTGAATGAATTCAAGACCATGGTGAAGACCCTCCATACGGCGGGTATCGAGGTGATCCTGGACGTGGTCTACAACCACACCGCCGAGGGCAGTCATCTGGGGCCGACCCTGTCCTTCCGCGGCATCGACAACAGCGCCTATTACCGCCTGGTGCCGGAAGATCGCCGCTATTACATGGATTACACCGGGTGCGGCAATACCCTCAACATGCGCCATCCCCGGGTGCTGCAGCTCATCATGGATTCTCTACGCTACTGGGTGCAGGAGATGCATGTGGACGGCTTCCGCTTCGATCTGGCCTCCGCGCTGGCCCGCGAACTGCACGAGGTGGACCGGTTGGGGGCCTTCTTCGACATCATCCACCAGGATCCTGTCCTGTCCCAGGTGAAGCTGATCGCGGAGCCCTGGGATCTGGGCGAGGGCGGCTATCAGGTGGGCAACTTTCCGGTGGGCTGGACCGAATGGAACGGCCGCTACCGGGATAGTGTGCGGGCGTTCTGGAAGGGTGAGCACGGACTGATCGGGGACATGGCCTACCGCCTCACGGGTTCATCGGATCTTTACGAGTCCAACGGTCGTCGCCCCTATGCCAGTGTCAATTTCGTCACTTGCCATGACGGCTTCACCCTGGAAGACCTGGTGAGTTACAACCACAAGCACAACGAGGCCAATGGGGAAGACAACCGGGACGGTGAAAATCACAATTTGTCCTGGAATTGCGGCGCGGAAGGGCCCACGGATGACAAGGATGTGCTGGATCTGCGGGCGCGGCAGAAGCGCAACATGCTGGCCACCCTGTTCCTGTCCCAGGGCATCCCCATGCTGCTGGCGGGGGATGAGCGCGGGCGTACCCAGCGTGGCAACAACAACGCCTACTGCCAGGATGCGCCCCTGTCCTGGGTGGACTGGGAACTGGACGAGCATGCCCGGGACCTGATCCCGTTTGTGCAGTATCTGATCAGGCTGCGCAAGGATCATCCCGCCCTGCGTCGGCGACATTTCTTCCAGGGGCGCCCCATCATGGGGGCCGGGGTGAAGGATCTGGCCTGGCTGCGCCCCGACGGCGAGGAGATGAAGGAAGAGGATTGGCAGCAGGGCTTTGCCCGCAGCCTGGGCATGTTCATCGCCGGTGATCTGTTCGAGGAGTATGACGAACGCGGGCGCCGGGTGCGGGATACGGACATGATCCTGCTGTTCAACGCCGGGCATGAGCCGATCTCGTTCCGGCTGCCGCCGGAACCCGCCCGTACCCGCTGGGAAGTGATGCTGGATACGGTCTATCCCCGTGGGCCGCGGCCGGATCACCGGATGTTCCACAGCCACGAGGTCTATCCCCTGCAGGCGCGTTCGGTGGTGCTGATGCTCAATGCCAGTCGGCCGGTAAGACGGCAGAACGGCAGCGACTGAAGCGCGCCGCCGGATCAGGCCATGCTGATCCGGTCCGGTGACTGTTCCCGGGGGGGTGTCGGGCGGGCCTCGCTGTCGGCGTCGTCCTCGGTGAAGGCGTAGACCACTTCCGTGTCGATGCGTCCGTCCGCGTGCAACTGCAGGCGCCGGTAGGCCGGCGGCAGGATGTCGAGCTGGACATTGCGGGTGCGGGGAGCGAACTGCACGCAGGTGGAGGGGGTGCCCATGAGGCGGATCCCGTTGCGGACTTGATCCACCTGCTGGTGCACATGCCCGAACAGCACGCCGCGCACCTGCAGGTGGCGGTCAAGGACCTGAAAGAAGGCCTCGGTGTTGCGCAGGTTGATGGCATCCATCCACGGGCTGCCCACGAACACCACCGGATGATGGAGCGAGATCAGGGCATTACGGGCGGGGTGTCGGGTCAGAACTTCGTCCAGGAAGGCCAGTTCGCCTTCATCCAGCAGACCATGGGGCGCGCCCTCCACCACGCTGCAAAGGCTGACGAACAGCCATTCGCCCCGGGACACTGCCTTGCGGCAGCTGAGATTGTCCTTGCACAGCACGTCTTCCATGAGCTGGGGGTCATCATGGTTGCCGGCCAGGCACTGGATGGGCCAGGGCAGGGGGTTGAGCAGGGCGCGCAGCCGGCGATAGGCGGCGGCAACCGGGTCATGCACCAGGTCTCCCGTGGCCAGCATGAGGTCCGGTGCCTTTTCCATGCGCCGGATCTGTTTCAGTACCTGCCGCAGACTATGATCCGTGTTGACGCCGGAGTTCATGACGTCTCCGGGGTGTTCGCACAGATGCAGGTCGGTGATCTGAATCACGCGCTGCGGTCTGGCAAAGGGTCCATTCAGGCTCATAAGCGACTTCTCCTTGACCCAAACGGGTTCCATCAATACTCAAGCAATTTGATGCATATACGGCAGGTTGGTTTCCGAGTATAACGGAACAGTTTGACGCTGCCTTGACAGGCTGCATGGAACTTGGCTTTTTGGAGAAGAATGAGCATGTCCAATCTCACCACGGAGCTGGATCATCGCCTGCAGGCCTATCTCCGCTCGGTTTCCCTGCGTGAACCCTCGTTGTATCAGCGTCTGCGGGAGGAAACGGCCCATCTGCCCGAACACAACTTTCAGATCGCGCCGGAACAGGGGCAGTTCCTTGCCCTGCTGGTGGAGCTGATGGGGGCCCGGCGGATTCTGGAGATCGGTAGTTTTACCGGTTACAGCGCCCTGTGGATGGCGGGGGCGATGCCGGAGGATGGTCGCATGCTCTGTTGCGACGTCAATGCGGCCTGGACCGGGATCGCCCGCCGTTACTGGAACGAGGCGGGACTGGGGGATCGCATCGAGCTGCGCCTGGCGCCGGCCATGGATACCCTGGACGGCCTGCTGGCGGACGGGGCGTGCGGCACCTTCGATCTGGCCTTCATCGATGCGGACAAGGCCAATTACGTTCACTACTATCGGCGCTGTCTGCGGCTGGTGCGCCGGGGCGGGCTGATCTGTCTGGACAATACCCTGTGGTCCGGCCGGGTGGCGGACCCGGATGATCATGCCCCGGAAACCGAGGCGATCAGGGCCTTCAACGCGCTGGTCCATGAGGACCCGGCCGTGACCCTGAGCCTGGTGCCCATCGGGGACGGGCTCACGCTGGTCAGGAAACGCTGAAGTCTTTTCCCCCGTCGGGAAATGGGGGATATACTTGATCCCTTGACCATTTCCGGTCTTGTCGGCAGCGAGGATCCGTGATGAACGTCGATCTGCCCGAGGGGTATCGCCCCGGTGAGGACGAGCCCTACATGTGTCCCCGACATCTGGCCTATTTTCGTCGTCAGTTGCTGCAGTGGCGCGATGCGTTGCTGGAGGAGTCGGAACAGACCATCCGTAACCTGCAGGAGGAGCAGTGGCGGGAGCCGGATCCCAACGACCGGGCCAGCCGCGAAAGCGATGCCAGTCTGGAGCTGCGCACCCGGGACCGTTATCGCAAGCTGCTTGGCAAGATCGATGCCGCCCTGCGGCGCATCGATGACGGCAGCTACGGTTATTGCGATGAAACCGGCGAGCCCATCGGCCTGCGTCGTCTGGAGGCCCGTCCCATTGCCACCCTGTGCATCGAGGCTCAGGAGCGGCATGAACGGGACGAACGCTTCTCCTGATCAGCCCGGTTTGCGTCGGGCCGCCGGCAGCGGCTTGATGAAGATCTTGGAATTGCGCTGATAGTTGTACATCTGCTGCCGGCTGATGGGCAGGGCCTTCAATTCACCCGGCTCGAATCCCCGCTCGCGGAACCAGTGCGCGGTGCGCGTGGTGAGGACGAACAGCCGGGTAATGCCCAGGGCCCGGGCCCGGGTCTCCAGATACTCCGCCAGCATCTCGGCGCGACCGCCCCCCCGATAGTCCGCGTGGACCGCCACGCAGGCCAGTTCACCCACCTGCTCCTCCGGAAACGGGTACAGGGCCGCGCAAGCCAGGATCATGCCGTCCTGCTCGATCACGGCAAACCGTTCAATCTCCAGTTCCAGCTGTTCCCGGGAGCGACGCACCAAGATGCCCTCCGCCTCCAGCGGCTGGATGAGTTCCAGGATGCCGCCCACATCTTCGATCTGGGCCGGGCGTAGCCGTTCGTAGCGCTCGCCGGTGACCAGGGTGCCGGCGCCTTCCCGGGTATACAGTTCCATCAACAGGGCGCCGTCCTGGCGCCGGTCGACGATGTGCACCCGTTCCACCGTCTGACGGCAGGCCGTGATGGCGCTGCGCAGGTGGGCGGCCAGCTCATCGGGAATGGCGCGGGGTCCCTGGAGCAGGGTTTCCGCCTGATCCGCCGTAAGGTGGGTGATGGGTGTCTGATCCTCGTCCCGCAGGTCCTGGGTGTCGCTGAAAAAGATCAGTTTGTCCGCCTTGAGCGCGACGGCGGCGGCGATGGCCACGTCCTCGGCGCTGAGGTTGAAGATCTCGCCGGTGGGGGAGTAGCCCATGGGCGGCAGCAGGACCATTTCGCCGGACTGCAGATGGCGTCGCAGGCCCTCCGTATCCACCCGGCGTACCTCGCCGGTGTGTTGGTAGTCCACCCCGTCACGTACTCCCAGGGGGCGGGCGGTGACGAAATTGCCGGAGGAGACCCGTACCCGGACCCCGGACATGGGGGTATTGGCCAACCCCATGGACAGCAGGGCCTCGATCTCCACCCGCAGGGAACCGGCGGCATCCTTCACCGCCCGCAGGGCCTGTTCATCGGTGATCCGCAGGCCGTTGACGTAGCGGATTTCCGCCCCCCGGGCCCGCAGGCGTTCCTCGATCTGAGGGCGGGCGCCATGGACCAGGACCAGCCGGACCCCCAGGGTCTGCAGGATGGCGATGTCATGGAGCAGGGCGGCGAATCCCGGCTGCAGCGCCGCCTCGCCGCCGAAGGCGATCACGAAGGTGCGATCCCGATGGGCGTTGATATAGGGGGCGGCGTCGCGGAACCAGGCGACATGGGGGGCGATGGGGGTGTGTTTCAATACCTTGACGTCCTGAAAAGCGCATTGGAAAGGGCCATATCCTAATGGAAGCCCCTTTGGCCCGACATCCCCCGGCGGTGGCGAAACCGGGTCGATCCTGTGTTTTGCGGTCAAGGGGTGTAGAATTCACGCTGTCCCTTCCCGCCTTTTTCGGCCCCTCTGCCCTGGTCCGCCTCCCGTGATCCGCCCCGCCCGGCTTTCCGACATCCCCGCCCTGCTGGCGATCGAGCAACGCTGCTTTGCCAGTGACCGGCTCTCTCGCCGCCAGTTTCGCTACCTGCTGACCAAGGGCAAGGCCCATACCCTGGTGTTTGACGAAGGCGAAGGGATTCTGGGGTATGTGCTGCTGCTGTTCAGTCGAGGCACGTCCATGGCCCGCCTGTATTCCATTGCCGTGGATGATGAGGCTCGGGGACGACGCGTCGGCCGGCAACTGGTGGAAGCCGCCGAGGCGGAAGCCCGGGAGCGGGACTGCGCCTATCTGCGCCTGGAGATCCGCAAGGACAATCAGGCCTCCATCCGTCTGTTCGAGTCCCTGGAGTATCGCCGTTTCGGCGAGTACGGGGATTATTACGAAGACCACATGGATGCCTGGCGCTATGAAAAATCCCTGGCACCTCACCTGCGTCCGGACATGGTGCGGGTGCCTTTCTACGAACAGACCCTGGATTTCACCTGCGGGCCATCCTCCCTGATGATGGCCATGAAGGCGCTGGACGCCTCCATGGCCATGGACCGGCGTCTGGAGTTGCGCCTGTGGCGGGAGGCCACCACCATTTTCATGACCGCGGGACACGGCGGCTGTGGCCCGTTCGGGCTGGCGCTTTCCGCCGCCCATCGCGGCTTCGGCGTGGAACTGACCCTGAGCGATGAGCGCATGCCCCTGCTGGACTCCGTGCGCAGCGAGGAAAAGAAGGAGGTCATGCGACTGGTGCAGGAGGACATGCTGGACGAGCTGAGGGAGCGATGCGTGCCGCTCCGCTACGGCACCCTGAGCGCGGCGGACCTGCGGGCCCGTTTCGAGGCCGGCGGCATTCCGGTGGTGCTGATCAGTTCCTACCAGATCTACGGCGAGAAGTTTCCCCACTGGGTGGTGGTGACCGGGTTTGATGATCACTTCATCTATGTGCACGATCCCTTCGTGGATTACGACAACGGTGAAACCCCCACGGATTCCATCAATATGCCCATCCTGCAGCGGGATTTCGAGCGCATGGCCCGCTATGGGAAGGCCGGGCTCAAGGCCGTGCTGGTGGTCTATCCTCGTTCCTGAGCCTCCCCCTCACTCATAAGGAGAACACCATTCATGTCGGATCACGTCCTGCTCATCGAGCAGCCGGGGGACTGGAAGCCCCATTTCCCCGAATACCCCGTGGTGGTGGCCGAGGACTACCTCACCAATCCCAGGTATTCCAGCCATACCCGTTTGCGGGTCATCAACCTGTGCCGCAGCCACCGCTACCTGAGCGAGGGGTATTACTGCTCCCTGCTGGCGGAGGCCCGCCAGCACAAGGTGGTGCCCACGGTGCGCACCCTGCAGGATCTGTCCAGGAAATCCATCTACAGCCTGGATACCGAGGACATCGACCGCAAGGTGGCCCGGGTGCTGGGACGCAAGCGTGCCGGCCTGCAGCCCACCGCCTTCGAGATCACGGTCTTCTTCGGCCAGTGCGCCCCCAAGGAAATGCACGAGATTGGTCAGCAGTTGTTCTCCATCTTTCGGGCGCCCCTGTTCAAGGTGGAATTCAGACTGGTCGGCCAGTGGCGCATCGATGCCATCAAGCCCCTGGCCCTGAACAGTCTGACCCCGGAGCAGGAAACGGCCTTTTTCGAGGCCCTGGACCACTACCTCAAGCGCCCCTGGCGCAAGCCTCGCGGTCCGCGCAACTTCAAGTACGACCTGGCCATCCTGCAGAACCCGGACGAGGACCTGCCGCCGTCGAACCGGGCGGCCCTGAACCAGTTCGTTCGCCAGGGCAAGGCCCTGGGTCTGGAGGTGGATCTGATCGACCGCAAGGATTTCGGTCGGCTGGCCGAGTACGACGCCCTGTTCATCCGCGAGACCACCCGGATCGACCATTACACCTACCGCTTCGCCCGCAAGGCGGACAGCGAGGGGATGGTGGTGATCGATGATCCGGATTCCATCCTCAAGTGCACCAACAAGGTCTATCTGGCGGAGCTACTGGCGGGACAGAAGGTGCCGACGCCCAAGACCCTGATCCTGCGCAAGGAAAATATCCTGGCGGCCGAGGAGGTGATCGGTTATCCGGTGGTGCTGAAGATTCCCGACGGGTCCTTTTCCCGTGGGGTGTTCAAGGCGGAGGACCGGGCGGAACTGGAAGAGATCAGCAAGCGCCTGTTCAAGGACTCGGACCTGATCCTGGCCCAGGAATTCGTCTACACGGAATTTGACTGGCGGGTGGGGATACTGAACAAGCAGCCCCTGTATGTGTGCCAGTACCTGATGTCCAAGAAACACTGGCAGATCGTCAACCACCAGGCCAAGGGCAACCTGCGTCAGGGGGGCTTTCGTACCCTGCCGGTGGAGCAGGCGCCTCCCGTGGTGGTGAAGACGGCCCTCAAGGCCGCCAATCTGATCGGTGACGGCCTGTACGGGGTGGATATCAAGCAGACCGACCGCGGCGTCATGGTGATCGAGGTGAACGATAACCCCAGTCTGGATGCGGGCGTGGAAGATGAGGTACTCAAGGAGGGGTTGTATCAGGCCATCATGAAGGACTTCGTGCGACGTCTGGACCTGATGCGGCGGCGGTGATGTCCCTTGCCCTCAGCGGTCCGGCAGTCCTCGCACCTCATCACCGGGAGGAATCCCACGATCTTCGAACCATCCCTGGGGCATCTCCAGGGCATAGCGGGCCGGGCCGGCGGAATGGTGCAGGGTGCGACTGTGGGGCTGCATCCGGGCGATGTTCAGTATCCGCCCCTGCGCGTCGATGAAGGCGACCGACAGCGGCAGGGGCGTGTTGAGCATCCACATGGCCACCGGCTCGGGCTGTTCCCAGACGAAGAGCATGCCGTGGTCCGGGGGCAGTGACTCCCGGAACATGAGTCCGCGGGCGCGCAGGGGGGCGGTGTCGGCCACTTCGGCGGTCAGGGGATGGTCGCCGATGCGCAGGGAAATGACGGCCGGGTCAGCCACCGCCTGCCCGTCCTGCTCCTGGGCGGGCAGGCAGGCGGTGATCAGCAGCAGTGTCGACAGCAGCGCCAGGAGTCGCTGGGACATGTTCATCCGTTTTTTTCCGGGAACCCCAGTTCGGTCAGTCGCTCGACCAGGGTGTCCCGCAAGGCCGGATCGGCGTCTACGGTGACGTTGCCCGTGGCCACGTCCACGTCCACCTGTCCGACGCCGGGCAGTTGTCCCAGGCCCTTTTTGATGCTGTTGGCGCAGGCGCCGCACTGGATGTTGCTGAGTGTGAGAGTGATGCTCATGGGTCGGACCTCTCTGGTTGGATGGGGTGGGATTTGGGGGATGTATCTGAGCAGATCATTGCCTTGTTTAACAGGATGCTGCCCTGTTTGAAAAGGTTCCACTCCCTCCATGCGTCATTCCCGCGAAAGCGGGAGTGACGGATGAGCAGGGATGACGGATAGGTCGGTGGAAGGTGTAAACTGTGCGGTCTTGGCAGCATTTCGGAGTTCACCATGCCCCAGTACAGATCCCGTACCTCCACCCATGGCCGCAACATGGCCGGCGCCCGCGCCCTGTGGCGCGCCACCGGCATGAAGGACGGCGACTTCGGCAAGCCCATCATCGCCATCGCCAACTCGTTCACCCAGTTCGTCCCCGGTCATGTGCATCTCAAGGACCTTGGGCAACTGGTGGCCCGCGAGATCGAGAAGGCCGGCGGCGTGGCCAAGGAATTCAACACCATCGCCGTGGACGACGGCATCGCCATGGGCCACGGCGGCATGCTCTATTCCCTGCCGTCCCGGGAGCTGATTGCCGACGCGGTGGAGTACATGGTCAATGCCCATTGCGCCGATGCCCTGGTGTGCATCTCCAATTGCGACAAGATCACCCCCGGCATGCTCAATGCCGCCATGCGGCTGAACATCCCGGTGGTGTTCGTCTCCGGCGGCCCCATGGAGGCGGGCAAGGTGACCCGGGGCGAACAGGTCATCAGTCTGGACCTGGTGGATGCCATGGTGGCCGCCGCCAACCCCCAGGAGAGCGACGAAACCGTGATGGAGTACGAGCGCTCCGCCTGCCCCACCTGCGGTTCCTGTTCCGGCATGTTCACCGCCAATTCCATGAACTGTCTCACCGAGGCCCTGGGTCTGTCCCTGCCCGGCAACGGCTCCTTGCTGGCGACCCATGCCGGGCGCCGGGAGTTGTTCCTGGAGGCGGGGCGCCTGGTGGTGGATCTGGCCCGGCGTTACTACGAGCAGGACGATACCTCCGTGTTGCCCCGCGCCATCGCCACCCGCGAGGCCTTCGAGAATGCCATGAGCCTGGACATCGCCATGGGGGGCTCCACCAACACCGTGCTGCACCTGCTGGCGGCGGCACAGGAAGGGGAGGTGGATTTCACCATGGCGGACATCGACCGCCTCTCTCGCAAGGTGCCCAACATCTGCAAGGTGGCCCCGGCCACCCAGCAGTATCACATGGAGGACGTGCACCGGGCCGGCGGCGTGCCGGCCATCCTGGGGGAACTGGATCAAGTGGGGCTGCTGCATCGGGACGTGGCCACCGTCCATAGTCCCACCCTGGCCGATGCCCTGGCACGCTGGGATGTGGCCCGCAGCGATGCCGCCGAGGCCCATGAGCGTTTCCTGGCCGCCCCCGGCGGTGTGCCCACCCAGGAGGCCTTTTCCCAGTCCCGGCGTTGGGACGCCCTGGATCTGGATCGGACGGGTGGGTGCATTCGTTCAGTGGCCCATGCCTATTCCCAGGATGGCGGGCTGGCGGTGCTCTACGGCAATCTGGCCCCGGAGGGCTGTATCGTCAAGACCGCCGGCGTGGACGAGAGCATTCTGAAGTTCTCCGGTCCTGCCCGGGTGTTCGAAAGTCAGGACGATGCCGTAGCGGCGATCCTGGGAGATCAGGTGAAGGCGGGGGATGTGGTGATCATCCGTTATGAAGGCCCCTGCGGCGGGCCGGGGATGCAGGAGATGCTTTACCCCACCAGTTACCTGAAATCCAAGGGGCTGGGCAAGGCCTGTGCCCTGGTGACGGACGGCCGTTTTTCCGGTGGCACCTCGGGTCTGTCCATCGGGCACGTGTCGCCGGAAGCCGCCGAGGGCGGCAACATCGGTCTGGTGGAGGAGGGGGATATCATCGAGATCGATATCCCGGCGCGGGTGATCCGCATTGCCGTGGAGGATGCGGAGCTTGAGCGTCGGCGGGTCTCCATGGAGCAGCGGGGCGGAAAGGCCTGGCAGCCGGCGGACCGGCAGCGGGTGGTGAGCCAGGCACTCAAGGCCTATGCCCTGATGGCCACTTCCGCGGCCCGGGGGGCGGTGCGGGACATTTCCCAGTTGCAGGTGAAGCGTTAGGTTTGGGAGAGAAGGGCCGGGGATGGGGGGCGGACCCAGCCCCTCCCCCGGCTAAAGGGTGATCGTTTCCTCGTACTCCGGTACCCGGGCATCGATGCCGTGCGCCTTGCGCAGCAACTCGGCCAGGGCATCCCGGGCCTGGGGTTCTCCGTGAACCATGTAGAACACCGGTTTGCCCTTGAAGCCCTTGGCCCAGCCCACCAGCTGACTCTGCCCGGCATGGGCGGAAAAGCCGCCCAGGGTGTGTATCCGGGCCTTGACCGCCACGTCGCTGCCCAGCAGCTTGACCCGCTCCACGCCGTCCACCAACATGCGTCCCAGGCTGCCCCGGGCCTGGAAGCCCACGATCACCACGTGGTTCTGCTTGCGCCACAGGTTGTACTTGAGATGGTGGCGGATACGCCCGCCGGTGCACATGCCGGCACCGGCGATGATGATGGCCCCGGACTTGATCCGGTTGATGGCCATGGACTCTTCCACCCGACGGGTGAACTGAAGGATCGGCAGTGACGCTTCCAGGGGTTCCCCGGAAGCCTGACGGAGTTTCTTGAGATCCTTGCCGTTGAGGGCGTTGCGGCGCCTGGCATAGAGCTCCGTGACCTGAATGCCCATGGGGCTGTCCAGAAAGACCTTTTGCTGGGGCAGGCGGCCCTGGTGGTAGAGCATGCCAAGGTGGTAGAGGATTTCCTGGGTGCGTCCCACGGCAAAGGCGGGGATCAGTACGTTGCCGCCATCCCGGTCCGCCTGGACCAGGATCTGTGCCAGTTCCTCCAGGGTATCCGCCAGCGGACGGTGATCCCGATCACCGTAGGTACTCTCCATGAGCACCACGTCGGCATGTTCCGGTTGGGCCGGTGTGTGCATCAGTGCCGAGTCCGGGTTGCCCAGATCCCCGGAAAATACCAGGTGCCGCTTGCGTCCACCGTCATCCAGGATCAGTCCCACAATGGCCGAGCCGAGTATGTGACCCGCGTCGCGGAAGGTCAGCTGCACGTTCGGGGTCACGGACTCCGCGCGACCGTAGGGCTGGGGCCGGCAGAGTGCCAGGGTGGCATCCACGTCATCCTGGGTGTAAACGGGTTCAAGCAGGGGCTTGCCTGCCCGTTCCCGCCACTTGTTCTCCCATTCGATGTCCTTGGACATGACGTGAGCGGCGTCCCTGAGCATGATTTCCAGCAGTTCCAGGGTCGAATCGGTGCAGTGGATGGAGCCCTGAAAGCCGTCCCGTACCAGCTTGGGCAGCAGGCCGGCGTGGTCCAGGTGTCCGTGGGAGAGAATCACGGCATCCAGGGTCCCGGCCAGGTGAGCGAGGGAGCGGCGGTTGGCCTTGTCGGCCTCGGCACCGCCCTGCTGAATGCCGCACTCCAGCAGCAGGCGGTTTTGCCCGACTTCCAGCAGATAACGTGAACCGGTGACTTCGCCGGTGGCGCCCAGGAAGGTCAGCTTGGACATATTTTCGGATTCCCGTGGTGTTGGTGGATCGAGACTGCGCCGGCCGGCTCACCGCTCCCGGCGAAAGATCAGGTCCATGCTCTGGGAGTCGGTGCTGGATCTGGTTTCTAGGCTCAGGGTCCGGGAGAGCTGATAATTGAGCATCACTGTGGAGCTCTGTTGGAACAACCCCATCGCATAGCGCAGATACAGCCTGGGGGAGAGATAGCGTCCCATCATCAGGGCGGCATCATCCAGGTCCGTGCCGGTGTCCACCGCGAATTCGTCCAGGCCCAGTTGCCGGCCGATACGGTCGGTGATGAAGGCGCCCCGTTCGATACCGAACATGGCAATGGCCGAGGCAATGGCGCCGGCGTCCGTCTCGCTGCCACCGGACAGGGGGCGACCGGTGACCAGAAAGGCGAGGGCTTCGCTGTCTTCCATCGTCGGATCGGAGAAGACCCGTGAACGGGGTTCCTCCAGGGTGCCGATGATTTCGATGCCCACCAACACGTCATGAACCGGTATGCGACGGGAGGCCCTTAGATTAAGGCCGGGGTTTTCCGGTGGTCCCTGGAACAGGAGCACCCCGCGCTCCACGGTCAGATCCTGGCCATAGGCCCTGTAGCGCCCTTCATCCACTCGCACTTCACCGATCAGTCGCGTGGACATCCCCGGCGTCTCCTGAACCATCATGTTGCCGCTGAGTCGCGCCTCCAGGCCGAAGCCGCTGATGCGAACCTGGTCACCCAGGATCAGGCGTACCCGGGCGATCACCTGAAGGGGCAGAGTTTCCTCGGTATCGGTATCGAGGATGATCTCGTCCCGGGACACCGAGACCGCCTGCTGAGGCAGCTCCAGCAGGGTGAGGGTGGCCTCGGGAATGGTCAGGTCGCCCCGGACGATGACCCGTTCACCCAGCACGGTGACGCGGAGGTCCGGGCTGATCAGCAGGTCCACGTCGGGACGGCGCGCCGCCTGGAAGCGATCACCCCGGATGTTCAGGTTGACCGGGTAACGGTTGTCAGGGTCCAGTTGGACATGGCCGTCCAGGGTCAGGCGCCCGGGGCCGGAGCGCACGCTGCCATCCAGTACCAGGCGTTCCGTTCCGTCGTTGCGGACGGTGAGGGTCAGTTCATCCAGGGTGATGCCCAGGTCCGGAACGTCCATGCGACCATCGCTCAGGGTGATCCGGCCATCGATCAAGGGATTGGACAGGGTGCCGGCCAGGTCCACGTCCGCGCCGATCCGGCCCGCGGGTTCCCGGATCTGGGGTGCCAGCATCTCCAGCCAGCGCAGTTCCGTCAGGTCTGCCCGGGCATTGCCCGCCAGGGTCAGTTCTCCGTCCGCCCGGGGCCGGGCGGCGACTTGGGCGCTGACAGTGCCCCCCTCCAGAAAGCCGAACTGCAGGGCGGCCTCGACGTCCCGGTCTTCGATCCGCAGATCCACCCGGGCCTGCTGGTAGGGGATGATCTGCTCATCGCCCTCCAGGCCCAGTACACGAAGATTGCCGTCGCCGGGCAGGATCCGGGCCTCCAGTTGCAGCTGTTGATCCAGGCGCAGGTCGGCCCGGGCATCCAGGTAGCCGTCCAGCCGCAGATTCGGCGGCAGCAGCGGCGCCAGACCATCCAGGGCCAGATCCGACAGGGTCAGTTGGCCCCGGCCACCGTCGCGGTCGGACCAGGTGCCGTCCAGACAGAGGCGGGCCTCGTCCTGCAGCAGGCAGAGCTGCCCCAGGGCGGCGTTGCTTGCGGAAGCCTGCAAGGGGACGGGGGCTTCCAGCTGCCAGGCGCCCGCCAGAGGCTGATCCAGGTTGAGACGGGTGAGGCGGCCACGCCAGTCCAACGGGTCAGTGGCCGTCAGACTGCCTGCCAGGCTCAGGCCCAGTCTGCCCTGATCCGCATCCAGGTCCAGACGGATCCGGTGGTCATCACCCCGACCCTCACCCGCCAGGGTCAGGCGTGTCAGGTTTAGGGCCTCACCCAGGCGCAGGGCCTCGACGCTCAGGTTCAGTGCCAGGGGGCTTTGCGGTGAAAGGCCGGCCCGCAGGTCCAGGTCCATCCGGCCCAGGGTCAGATCGTGGTAACCCATGCCCTGGCCCTGGGCCGTGGCGGTGATCCGCGGACTGTCCAGCGGACCCTGGACCTGGCCGCGGGCCTGCAAGCGGCCGGTGAGTCCGGGCCACAGGCCCGGCAGGTCCGGTGCCTGCAGATCAAAGGCCAGGTCCAGACGCTCGGCGACCTCGCCCCTGGCATCGAGACGGTTATCTCCCACGGCCAGTTGCAGGCCCGGGGATGTCAGACGGTTACCGGCGACATCGATCCGGCCCTGACCGCGCACGGGGAACTCCCGCAGGGTGCCGGACAGCTCCCGCAGGTCCACCCGGGTCACGACGCCCAGGGTGTCGTCCAGGCGGCCTTCGCTGCCCAGTGCCAGCTGCAGCCGGCCTGGCAGATCGGCGACAAACCGGCCGGGCTCCAGGTTCCGGCCCCGAAGATCCAGGACCCAGGACAGGCCCTCGTGCCAGTCGATCCGGCCGCTCAGGTCCAGGTCACCGGCTTCGCTGCGAATCGAGAGCGGCGCCGGGCGCAGGGTTCGGGTATCCCCTTCGGCGTTCAGGGTCAGGGCCAGGGAGGGCCATGGGTCCAGGGTGACGGCGGTGTCCAGGTCCAGGACATAGGCATCGGGTCGGCCCCGGGTCACCAGTCGGCCTTCCGCCACGGACAGGATCTGATCTTGCGCCAGGGTGACCGTGAGGGCCTGCCAGTGGTGGGTCAGGTCCAGGACCAGGTCGGTGACGGGATCGTGGACGTCACCCTCGGTGACCAGGCTCAAGGGGGTAAAGACCTGGTGGCGGAGTGTCAGTCGGGCCAGGTCTCCCTGGGTGACGAGTTGCCCCCGGGCCTGATCGGCGTCGGGCAGGAACTCACCGGCAACCTCGGGCAGGGGCAGATGCCAGTCCACCCCCAGTTCCATCGGGTAGGGCAGGGCTAGTCCGACGTGACCCGCGGCCAGGATGTTGGCGAGGGGGCTGTCCACGGCCAGGCGGCGGATCAGCACCCGCGCCTGATCCAGATGCAGGGACAGGCGCAGGCTGTCCACGATCAGCGGTTCGGCCTCGGGGTCGGTGCGAAACCGGATCTGCCGGATGTGACCATCGGACAGGTTCACCACCACCGGCATGGGGATCGAGTCGGGCAGGCTGAAAGGCGCGTCGGCGGGCGGGGCATCCGGGTCCGGGGTGAGGGTCAGGTCCAGCTCCGCCGCCTGCAGCGTGAGAACCTCGACTCGCAGTCCGGTCAGCGGCAACAGGGCCACCCGGGCCTCCAGGTGGGCCAGCTCGGCGGTGAGGGCGTCGTGACGATACCGGACATCCCGGGCGGTCAGACCCTTGAGCAGATTGCCTTCCAGGTGCCCGATTTCCAGTTCTCCGGGGATGAAGCCGCCACCCACCTGCGCCAGTAGCCGGGCGCCGGAACCGGTGCCCACCAGAAAGGTGAACAGGGTGAACAGCAGCAGAACGATCAGCAACAGTGCCGCAAGAAGACGCCGGATCACAGATCCATTCCCATGGTCAGGTGTAGACGGAAGTTGTCATCGCCGTCGATGGGATGGGCGATGTCCACCCGGATGGGGCCGATGGGGGAGCGCCAGCGTACCCCGGCACCGATCCCGTAGCGGGCATTCCATTCATTGAGATCATTGAATGCGTTGCCGCCGTCGGCAAACACGGCCACGCTCCATTGTTCCGCGAACGGGTAGTCCATCTCGATGCTGCCGCTGGCCATGTGGCGGCCGCCGATGATGTCGCCGTCGTCGTTGGTGGGACCCAGTTTCTGGTAGCCGTAGCCGCGCACACTGTTGTCGCCGCCGGCGAAGAAACGAAGGGAAGCGGGCAATTTGGCGAAGTCCTGCACGGCGGTGGTGCCGGCATCGGCCCGTAGCAGCAGGCGTCCTTCTCCCAGGGGCATGATATACCTGGCGCGGCCGGTAGCCTGGGCGAAGCTGATCGAGGACAGTAGATCCTCGGAAGCACCTCTGAGACTGAAATTCAGGCGCCAGCCCTGGCGAGGGAAGATGGGATGATCCGCCTGGACACGGGACATCTGGAATCCGGGCATCAGCAGGGTGGTGCTGTCGCGAACGTCTGCTACTTCATAGTCTTCGCGCTCGAATGTCAGGGACCGGGTCTGGATCCAGCCGGAGGGGAGTTGTCGCAGATGGGCGATGCCCAGACTATAGATGTCGCTCTCGGAGGTGTCGGTGTTTTCGCTCTGATAGCCGGCGGTCAGGTTGATGCGTTCCCGGGCCGGATCCCCCAGGGGGATCTCATAGCCGATCCCTACCTGGGTATTCACCGGCGAGACTTCCAGCTCCGCGTTGTAGCGGTGACCGGCGCGGTTGGCGCGATGGTTTTCTACCCCGAGTCGTATCCGGGGTCCCTTGTCGGTACTGGCGCCGATACCGGCCAGATAGGACCACTGGTTACGGGGTGTCAGGGTGACGTGAATGGGTACCTTCAGGTCTTCTGCCTCCTCGGGACGAGGCTCGACACGCACCTCGCTGAAATAACCGCTGTCGATGAAGGCCTGCTGCAGGTTGATCAGGCGGCGACTGTCGTAAATGTCTCCTGGCTCGAAGGTGATGAACCTGCGCACCAGCCGGTCATGGAAGGTATCCTGCTCCAGCGTGACCGGACCCAGGAAATGGCGCGGGCCGCTCTCGAGATGGACCACCAGATCCGCTGCCTGTTCCCGGACGTCTACCCGCATCTGACTGGTGGTGATGCGGGCATCCAGATAGCCCCGTGTCGCCGCCTGTCGGTTGAGATTGCTCTTGATCTGCTCGTAGCGGTCGTGGCGCAGACGGTCGCCGGGACGGATCGGGGGAGATTGGATCAGGTCGGTGAAGGTGGGATCCTGTTCCGCCTCGCCGATGATGCGGATGTCCAGGTTGCGGACCCGTACCGGGGGGCCGGGTTCCAGTTCCACGCCCAGGGACCAGCAGGCCTCGTCGCGACGGAAGTCCAGACTGAAGCGGGGCTCGTAATAGCCCAGGGCTCGCAGGGCGGTCCGGATTTCCCGGTCGGCGGCGCGCAGCAGGGGGCGTTCCCGCCATTCGGGAAGATCGCATCCCTCCCGGGCCAGGCCCAGATGGGCGCGAATGTTGTCCGTGATCTCGTCACCCACATCGGAGATGCGGATGCGGGGATCGGCCCCCAGGGCTAGGCCGGGCAGCAGGCCCAGCAGCAGGAGGAGGGCGGACAGCCGGTGCCTGGTCGGGGCAGGGCATCGGGCAGGCGGGTGATGGGCAGTCATCAATGACGGCGTCCTGAGTCTTGTTTCCCTATCAGGTTAGCCGCAAAGGTCGCTTCTCGGGAAGGGTGGAGGGTCAGCCCTTGCCCCGGGTTCGGGTTTTGTGGGGCTTGCCGTTCTGTTCGATGAGACGGGAGTTTCGCGAGAGAATGGCAATTTTCATGCAGGGCTTCAGGCTTGGAAAAGGCGGGCCAAGCTTGAGGCTTTGCACGGGCTTGGGCAAGGGGGGAAAGGCCCTTCTTCCCCGACGGGGAAGAAGGGCGGGACAACATCAGCCCATGGCCTGCTGCCGGGGGGAGCGGCTGCGGCGGTGGTTCAGGATGACCACCACGCCCTGCCGCTTCACTTCCGGCAGGGACTGCACGATGGCCCGGCCCAGGGGGCGGGGGAGCTGTTCGAACAGGCGGGCCACCGTATAGGTGGGCAGCCCTCCGGCCAGACGAATCGCATCCTTTTGCGAGATATCCAGCAGCACCCGGATCTGGGACTGTTCAGCCAGCTTCAGAAACCGCAGGCGCGCCGCGCCGTATTCTCCCATCCGCACTGCCGTACCCACCGTCTCCAGGGCCGCATCGGTCCATGATAGGGCGTGGATGGCGTCGTTGGCCGCCTCGAAGGGGGTGGCTGCGTTGTTCATCAGATTGTTCATGTCTACTTTTCCTTCCTGCCCCCGGGGGCATGCTGCAAGGGTATCCGGTTGGGTTCGTGAACCGGTTTCGGGTGGAAGTCGTGACACGACGGGAAGAAAAGCCGCATGAACCCCTAACGAAAAACACCGCCTTGGTGGCGGCTGTGGTTCATGCGTAAGTTGGGGGGGGCTCCCGTACGTGCCCTGGATGGGGTTCGGCGCGTCGGAACCAGGAGCCCCGGACGGTCAGATGACCGTGGCGGGGAACTCGTCTCGACGGACGCTGCACCACACCCATGCCGGACCCGAAATGGTCGTCACGCGTGTGCAAGTTGTACAGCAACTGTCCATACGAACACGAAGTCCTCTGTGGCCTGACATGTGCCCCCGGACACGGCCGGGAACGGGCGCAAAGATACCCCTTCGGCAGTGATTTTTAAAGCCCTTCGGGAGGCATTTTTACAGTTTTATTTCATGGGGTCCGATCGGCCCCGGCACGGGGCTCGCCGGCCAGCCAGGAAGCGGTGGAATCCACCAGATAGGCGGCGCATTGCAGGGCGTTGCGGCCCAGCAGCATGCGAAAACTCATGGTATCCCGGTTGGTGAGGGTGATTTCCACCCCATGGGTCCGTTCGCCGATGACGATCGGGGTGCGGATCACATAGCGTTGCTGACGGTGACCCCCGGAGTCGGTGACCACCCGCCGGTCCGCCACCGGGGCTTCGCAGTCCACCGCCACGTCCCGTCGTCGCCGCAGGGGGTGCACGCCGAAACGCACCCAGGGCTGTCCGTCCCGCGTAAAGGGTTCCACGTAAAAGGCGTGCAGGGCGCAGGTGCGGGCGCCGGTATCCACCTTGCAGGTGATGCAGGCCAGGCCCAGGCCGGGGAGGGCGACGCGTTCCCGCCAGCCCAGGCGGGGTTGTGCGTCGGCGGAAGGGTTCGGGGTGTTCATCATGTTGCGCGAAGTCGGTTGATCCGGTGATGCGTTCAGGGGGATCATACAACGCAACGCACGTCCCATCGTCGGCAAGGAGGCTGACCATGTCCAGAGCCTTATCCTGTCTGCCTGTCCAGGCCCGTCTTGTCATTGCCGGTCAATCACTGCCGGTGATGTCGCTGCGGGGTTTGGAATCCCTCAGCGGGGTCTGGCGGATGCTGCTGGAGGTCATCGGACCCGGTGTCGAGTATCCGGGCAGGCTGGGTGCCCCTGCCCGCCTGGAAGTGTCCGATGCACACGGCGCCCGCAAGGTGTTCGACGGCATCCTGTGTGCGTGTGGTCCCGTCCCCGGGCTGGATGTCACCTGGGCTGCCCCCCATCGTTTTCGCGTGCTGCTGCGCTCCCGCCTTTACCGGCTTGCCCTGACTCGGCGCACCCGCCTGTTCAGCGATCTGAGTCCGCCCGATCTGGCGGAACGCCTGTTGGCGTCGGCGGGGGTTCGCCTGCAGAGTGAACGGCTGATGCATGTCTACCCTCGTCGCGCCGGCATCCTGCAGGCCGACGAGTCAGACCTGAGCCTGTTGAATCGGGTGCTGGCCAGAGCGGGCATCCATTGGCATGTCACTCCGGGACATGGTCTGGAAACCCTGGTGCTGGTGGATGATCCGGCCGGACTGATGCCGGCCGCGCCCACGGAGTGGACCTGGCGGGGTCAGTCCGGCGGTTGGAACCGGCAGTCGCCCGGCGTACTGTCCGCCCATGAGCGGGTTCGTCCGATACCGGGCTGTTTCACCGTCACCGGACGACTGGCGGACGGCCGTGCCTACCGGGCCTCGGCACTGACCGGCCGCGGAGAGGGGGTGCAGGACCGGATCGGGTATGGGCTGCATACGGTGGAGGCGCTGGACCACCGCGCCCGGTTACTGGCGGAGCGGGCGTGTTGCCGGCATCGCACCCTGGCGCTGGAGACCACGGTTCTGGGGCCCATGGCGGGCTGCAATGGCGAGTGGCGGGGGATCTGCGGGTCATGGCTGGCCGGGGACTCAGGATCGAGCCCCTGGGCACGGCACCGATCCGGATTCGGACCGGTGGCGGCGGCATCACCCTCCTGCCGGGCGCGGGGCAGGTACTGATCCACGACCGGGGCATTCGTCTGAGCGGGCGCAAGCTGGATCTGTGGGGCACCGTGGATACCCGGGTGCCCGGGGCATGACCCGGTTCAGCGGGGAAAGATCACCAGATGATTGAAACCCAGCTTGAGGGGAATGCGTTCTCCCAGGGCATAGTTCTCGTGGGAGGGGGCCAGGCACAGTACGGTGTCGCCGCTGCCCAGACGCAGGGTGTAGAGGAAATTGGCGCCGCGGAAGGCCTTGTCGGTGACCTCGCCGAAGATCCTGCTGCCGTCATCGGGCAGGATGTCGTCGGGGCGGACCAGCACGTCCACCGGATCACCGGGCCGGCAGGCCTCCGGGATCATGCCGGTGATGGCCCCCAGTTCGGTCTCCACCTCGTGCTCGTTGAGTACGGTCCCCGTCAGCATCCTGCCCTGACCGATGAAATCCGCCACGAACCGGGCCGCGGGCTTGTGGTAGAGGTTGTAGGCGGTATCCCATTGCAGCACCCGGCCGGCGTTGATGACGGCGATGCGGTCGGCAAAGGCAAAGGCTTCGTTCTGGTCATGGGTGACCAGCATGGCGGTGATGTCTTCCTGCTTGAGGATGGCGCGGACCTCCCGTGCCAGGCCCTCGCGCAGTTCCACGTCCATGTTGGAAAAGGGCTCGTCCAGCAACAGCAGCCTGGGTCTGGGCGCCATGGCGCGGGCCACGGCGATGCGCTGCTGCTGCCCGCCGGACAGGGCATGGGGGTAGGCCGGGCCGTAGTCAGGCAGGCCGATGAGTCGCAGCAGTTCCGTGACCCGCTCCCGCCGTGCGCGGCTGGACTGACCACGAATGCCGAAGGCGATGTTCTCCGCCACCGTCAGATGGGGGAACAGGGCAAAGTCCTGGAACACCATGCCCACCTGACGCCGTTCCGGGGGCAGGGTCCAGCCGGCCTGGCTCACCACCTGGCCGTCCAGCAGTACCCGCCCCGCGCTGGCCGGCTCGAAACCGGCGATGGTGCGCAGCAACGTGGTCTTGCCGCAGCCGCTGGGGCCCAGCAGGCAGCCGATGACCCCCGTGTTCAGGGCGAGGCTGACGTCGTGGACAACGGTGGTACCGTCATAGCCCACGCTGACGTGGTCGATTTCAAGCAGGCGTGTCATGTCCGGGCCTGGAACGGCTGATGGTGCGGCTGATGAGGATCACCGGGATGATCCCCGCCAGAACAATGGCCAGGGCCGCGCTGGCGGAATCCGCCAACCGCTCGTCCGAGGCCAGCTCGAAGGCGCGCACCGCCAGGGTGTTGAAGTTGAAGGGGCGCAGTATCAGGGTGGCCGGCAGTTCTTTCAAGACGTCCACGAACACCAGCAGAAGCGCGGTGAGCAGGCTGCCCCGCATGATGGGCATGTGGATCTTGCTCAGGACCTGCCGGGGTGGGGTGCCCAGGGAGCGGGCGGCATCATCCATGGACGGCTTGATCTTGGCCAGGCCCGCCTCCACCGTCTGCAGGGAGACGGCCAGAAAACGCACGCAGTAGGAGAACACCAGGGCCACCAGGGTGCCGGAGAGGATCAGGCCGGTGGAGATGCCGAAGGCATCCCGCATCCAGCCGTCGATGGTGTTGTCGATCCAGGCGAAGGGCAGCATCACCCCCACGGCGATGACGGTGCCGGGGATGGCGTAGCCCATTCCGGCCACCCGCACCGCACCGTTCACCGGCAGGGAGGGACGCAGACGCTTGCCATAGGCCAGGACCAGGGCCAGAGCCACCGCCAGTACGGATGCGATGGCAGCCAGGGAGACACTATTCCAGATCAGCCCCAGGAACTCCGGTCGCATCCACATGTGCGGGGTGCGCAAGGCCCACTGCAGCAACTGTCCGGACGGGATCACGAAGCCCAGGATGATGGGCAGGGCGCAGACCACCAGGGCGCCGGCCAGGTGCATGCCCCGCAGCCGGTAGCGAGGCAGACGGGAATAGCGGGCACTGGTGTGGTGGAAACGGGCGCGGCGCCGGGAATAGCGCTCCAGCACGATCAGCACCAGCACGAAGGTCATCATGATGCCGGCCAGCTGGGCGGCGGCGCCCGGGTCACCCAGGCCGAACCAGGTGCGGAAGATGCCGGTGGTGAAGGTGGGAATGCCGAAATACTGCACCGTGCCGTAGTCCGCCAGGGTCTCCATCAGGGCCAGGGACAGGCCGGTGATGATGGCGGGCCGGGCCAGGGGCAGGGCCACGCGACGAAAGCCCGCCCAGGGGCCGGCGCCCAGGGTGCGGGAGACCTCCAGCACGCAGACGGACTGTTCCAGGAAGGCGGCGCGGCTGAGCAGGTAGACGTAGGGGTAGAGCACCAGGGACAACATGATGATGGCCCCCGGCAGGGAACGGATCTGGGGGAACCAGTAGTCGCCCCAGCCCCAGCCGGTCCACTCCCGCAGCTGGGTCTGCACCGGGCCGGCGAAATCGAGCATGCCGGTGTAGGTGTAGGCGATGATATAGGCCGGCATGGCCAGGGGCAGCAGCAGCGCCCACTCGAACAGACGTCGCCCTGGGAAATCGCACATGCTCACCAGCCAGGCGGTGGGAATGCCGATCAGAAGGACCCCCACCCCCACCCCCGCCATCAGGATCAGGGAATTGGTGACGTAGTCCTGCAGCACGGTCTGGCGCAGATGCAGCCAGACGTCGGAGGCCGGGATGAAGACATGGGCAAAGATCACCAGCACCGGCAGGGCCAGGATGGCGGCGATCAGGGGGACGCCCAGGCTCCAGGCATCGGGACGCTTGAGACGGCTTGACGAGAACCCCCCTTGTCGGGATACCGGGTCAGTCCTCATGGGGTCGTCGGGTGGCTGGTCATGGCGTGGCAACGATGGATCGGCGCTTCGGAAGGGGCATAGTCTACTGGGTATTGGCCGAATGACAAATGATCCTCGGACTGATTCCCACTTAGGGGGTATTCCGGAGCGGTCATTGCCTCAAAACTGTTAAAGCCCTGGGCTCCCGCTTTCGCGGGAGTGACGGATAGGGACGCACGGACGTGACGGAATGGGAGGTGTCGGGCATTCCTTGAATACCCTTCTCCCCGTGAGGGGAGAAGGGTACGACTCAGCGCCAGCCGGCCCGGTCCATCAGCCGCACGGCGGCGGCGTTGAAGTCACCCAGCATGCCCAGGTTGACCGCGTCGGCCTGGAATTCACCCAGTTCCGTCAGGGTGCCGCTCCATTCCACGCCGGGCTTGACCGGGTATTCCTGGTTGGCTTCCGCATACCAGCGCTGGGCACTGTCGCCGGCCATGAACTCGATCAGCCTGACGGCGTTGTCGGTATTGCGGGAATGGGTCACCACGCCGGCACCGCTCACGTTCACGTGTACGCCCCGGTCATCCTGGTTTGGCCAGAACACGCCGATGGACTGCGCGGCAGTGCGCTCTGCGTTATCATCGGAATTGAGCATCTGACCAAGATAGTAGGTATTGGCGATGGCCAGGTCGCACTGTCCTGCCGCTGCTGCCCGGATCTGATCCCGGTCGCCGCCCATGGGCGGACGGGCCATGTTGGCCACCAGGCCCCGTGCCCAGCTTTCCGTCTCGGCTTCGCCGTTGGCGATGATCATGGAAGCGGTCATGGACTGGTTGTATACGTTGCTGGAGGAACGGATGCAGATGCTGCGGCGCCACTTCTCGTCCGCCAGGGCCTCGTAGGTGGACAGCTCCGCCGGGTCTACCTTGCCCTTGACGTACATGATGGGGCGGGCGCGCATGGATAGGCCGTACCAGTAGCCCTCCGCGTCGCGGTAGCTTTCGGGAATGGCCTCGTTGAGCACCGCCGACTCGATGGGGCGCAGGACGCCGGCGGCCTTGGCGCTGTTCAGGTTGCCCGCATCCACGGTGATGAGCACGTCGGCCGGGGTATTGCGGCCCTCGCTGCGCAGGCGCTGCAGCAGGGCGTCGGCCTGGGCGCTGACGATGTTGACGCGAATGCCGGTCTGTTCGGTGAACTCGTCCATCAGGGGTTTGATGAGTGCTTCCTGACGGGCGGAGTAGACGTTGACCTCACCCTGGGCCAGGGCCGGCGCGGGCAGGGTGAATGCCAGCGCACAGGCCACGAACAGGGCAGCCGGCTTTTGGAAGGTTGCTTTGACCATGGGGTGAATCACTCCTTGGGTAGTGATGGGCAGGGGATGCTGGGCCGAGGCTGGAAGGAAGTCCGGTAAGCGGACTGCAAACAAGAACGAGTGTCATTTGTTTCACGAGTGCTGTCAAGATGCTCCCGAGGGCGGGTTA
The DNA here is from genome assembly GCF_000225005.1 of Ectothiorhodospira sp. PHS-1. Classification (NCBI taxonomy): domain Bacteria; kingdom Pseudomonadati; phylum Pseudomonadota; class Gammaproteobacteria; order Chromatiales; family Ectothiorhodospiraceae; genus Ectothiorhodospira; species Ectothiorhodospira sp. PHS-1. Next base: position 68,025 of record NZ_AGBG01000011.1, read on the forward strand.
TTGCGACCTTGTTAACAGACGTGGGATTCCAGGCGGCCGGCGGTGAAAAAAAGGCGGGTGATTGCTGCATACTGATCCACTGTCCCGTGGATGTGGGCGGCGGCGGCGCGGCGTTTTCGGAACATTCCCGATAATCTGGAGACATGATGGCTAGCGATGCTCTGAAAATCCCGAAAAAGCGGATTCCGGTGAAGGTTTGGGTACACCCGGATGGTCTGGTGCTGGGAGAGATCTTCGTTCACTTGCAAAGCAGCCGGCACGACGGCGAGGAAGAACCGGCGGAAGTGCTGAACGGCAGCGATGCCTTTTTCGTGATGCGCAGCCGGTCAGGTGAACTGCGTTTCTACAACAAGCACGCCGTGGTTCGCCTGGAATACTCGGCGCAAGTTGCCCGGCTTGAAGCCGACTACGCATCCCGTCTGCAGGCCCGCCTTCATCTCATGGACGGTTCCTGCCTCGAAGGCACCATCCAGGAGGTCCTGCCCCCGGGTAATGCCCGTCTGTACGATTACATCAACATCTTCGATCAGCGCTTCGTGCGGCTTTTCCTGCCCGATGAGACCGTGGCACTCGTCAGCAAGGCCTATATCGTGCGGGTGGAGGAGCTGACGGCGGATGATGCGTCCCATGAGTTTTCTGGCTGATTTTCGTGCAGAGCGGCTGATTGCGCGACTGCTGCGGACAAGGGATCTGGACAGCACGGACGCGTTGCACCTGCGGAGCAAGCTCAAGGCCCTGGGTGTGCCCGCCGTGGAGCGTCTGCTCCCCATGCTGCTGAACGCGGATGACGCCGGACTCAGAGTCATTGAATGGACGCTCGACGGCTTGCTTGACCCGTCAACCCTGCCCGTGCTGCTGTCCCGTCTGACGGATGCGGGTCCCCGTGGAACGGCGCGGATCATGCACCTGCTCAGTCATGGTCGAGGTTACGACCCTCATCTTCTGGCCGAGGCCTTCAACGACCCCGCATTGCCCAAGGCGCCGCTGATCCAGGTCCTCACCGCCCAGCAGGACCGCCTGGACAGCGGCGTCCTGCTTCGCATTGCCCACCAACTGCAGCCGGCGGCACGCAATGCCCTGTTTCAGGTCATCGAGACGGTGGCCGAGCCGGCCATGATCCCCGAACTGGTCAACCGCGCCTCGGGCAAGGATCCGGCAATGCGACGGCTGGTGGTGAAAGTGCTGGGCCGGTTTGATGTGCCACAGGCCCGCAAGGCTCTGGAGCACGCCCTGCACGACGCCGACAAGGGCGTGCGTCAGGCCGCGCTGGCAGCCCTGGTGGAGCGGGGTGTCTGCGTGGATCTGGCGCTCCTGTGCGGTCTGTTGCGGGATCCGGACCTGGGTATCCAGGAGCAGGCCGTAGACGCGGTGATTCGCCGTCATGATCCCGATACCATCACCCACTTGCTGCCGATTCTTCGGGATGAGTCCGAATATGCCCGCCGGGCCGGGGTGGAAGTCCTCAACAGTATCGGTAGCACCCGTGACGTGAAGCTGTTGCTGAACTCGGTGAAGGATGAGGACTGGTGGGTGAGGGCGCGGGCCGCCGATGCCCTGGCCAGGATCGGCGGCCCTCGGGTGGTCAGGGCGGTGGTGGAGCTGTTGCGGGATGATGACGAGTTCATTCGCCGCTCCGCCGTGGAGATCCTCAATGCCACCCGTGACGAGGGGGCGCTGGGGCATCTCATGTCGGCCCTGGATGATTCGGACTGGTGGGTGAGGGAGCGGGCGGTGGATGCCCTGGGGGATCTGGGGCACCAGACGGCGGTACCGGCGCTGATCGATCTGATGGAACGGGATACCAGAGCGGCGCCCGCCGTCATCCGTGCCCTGGCCAAGCTCAAGGATGACCGTGCCGTGGAGCCGTTGCTCAAACAGCTGGCGGAGGCCAGTGATGCCATCCGTCTGGACGCGGTCCAGGCCCTGGAGGCGCTGGCGGATTCTTCCAATGTGCAGCGCATTCTGCAGGCGATAACACGGCATGCCTCGGGGACCGAGGGCGAACTGGAAATCACCGGCCGGGATGTTTCGACTCGTCTGAGCAACCGGTTTGCCCTCAACGGCGATGGCGGTGCCGTGATGGAGCGGACCCTGCTCACGGCTGAGGTCACCTCCATGCTGGGGGATGACACGGGGAGCCATGTCACCGGGAAGGTGCGTCAGGTGACCGGCCCGGCAAGGACCACCGGGCAGTCCGCCCTGGAGCCTGGAGATCTGGTGGGGGATCGCTATCGTTTCGTTCGCCGGGTCGGCAAGGGGGCGTTCGGAACCGTCCTGCTCATGGAAGACACCATGATCTCGGAAACCATCATTCTCAAGGTGATGAATCCCCAGCTGGCCACCGATGAGGAGATGATCAAGCGCTTCATTCAGGAGTTGCGCCTGTCGCGCAAGATCACCCACGAGAATGTCATCCGCATCCATGATTTCCTGGTGGTACAGGGCGCCCTGGCCATTTCCATGGAGTATTTTCCCTCTGCCACCCTGGGGGCCATGCTGCAGAAAACCAGTCCGCTGCCGGTGTCCCGCGCCCTGCGCTATGCGGAAGATATCGCGGCCGGCATGTCCGCGGCCCACGAGGTGGGTGTCATACATCGGGACCTCAAGCCGGGCAACGTGCTTATCAACGGCCGGGACATCCTCAAGATCGTGGACTTTGGGGTGGCCGCGGTCACCGGGGCGGGCGATACCCGCCTGACTCGAACCGGCATCCTCATCGGGACACCCAAATACATGGCCCCCGAGCAGGTTCTGGGCAAGCCGGTATCGGTGCGTTCGGATATCTATGCCCTGGGGGTGATGCTCTATGAGATGCTGGCGGGACGTCCGCCCTATCTGGGGGAGGACCAGGTATCGATCATGTATCAGCATGTTCAGGGAAGGGCGGCGCCCCTGTCGGAGTTGAATCCGGCGATAGACCCCGGACTGTCCGCGGTGGTGGCGCGGATGATGGCGGTGGACCCGGAGGCACGCTACCAGACCATGGTTGAGGTGCGTGAGGTGCTGCATGCCCAGAATTGATGCCTTTCTCAAACTGGCCCGCGAACAGGGGTGTTCGGACCTTCATCTGGCGGTGGGATTGCCGCCGTTGCTGCGCATGAACGGGGACATCATGCCCATCCGTTTTCGCGACCTGGCGGCCCGGGAGCTGGAAGCCTACATCATGGAGATCCTCACGCCGGCCCAGAAACAGCGTTTCAGCGAGGGCGATGATCTGGACTTCTCCTACGTGACGGAGGAGGTGGGGCGTTTCCGTGCCAATCTCTTCCGCAAGGCAACCGGCATCGGCGCCACCTTTCGCCATATCCCCGCGCAGGCCCCGGATCTGGACAGCCTGGGGTTGCCGTCGGTGGTCAAGCAGCTGATCGAACATCATCAGGGCATGGTGCTGGTCACCGGGTCCACCGGTACCGGCAAGTCCACCACCCTGGCGGCCATCATCGACTACATCAATACCCACCGGGCAGTGAACATCATCAGCCTGGAGGACCCGGTGGAGTTCGTGCACCGGAGCAAGCGCGCCCAGGTGATCCAGCGCGAGGTGGGGAATCATGTCCCCAGCTACACCCACGGGCTGCGCAATGCCCTGCGCGAGGACCCTGACGTGATTCTGGTGGGGGAACTGCGGGACGTGGACTCCATGATCATGGCCATGATCGCGGCGGAAACCGGGCACCTGGTGTTGGGCACCATGCATACCACATCGGCCGTGAAGACCATCGACCGGATCCTGGACAGCCTGCCCCTGGAGCAGCGGGAACAGGGCAAGACCTTCCTGTCCCAGAACCTGCACGGGGTGATCACCCAGACCCTGGTCAAGTCCGCCGACGGCCGCGGCCGCCGGGCGGTGGTGGAGACCCTGGTGATCAACCGGGCCATCGCCAAGATGATCATGACCGACAAGGTGCACCAGATCCCGACACAGATGCAGACCGGGCGCACCCAGGGCATGCAGTTGCTGGATCAGGCATTGCTGGAGGCCGTGCAGCGCAACGAGATTGATCCGGATGATGCCTACCAGTTCGCGCTGGACAAGAAGAGTCTGCAGCGTTTCGTGACCGATGCGAGCCTGCTGCCCAAGATCGATCTGGCGGGAGGCTGAGGCCCATGCATCATGTGGATGATTATCTCGGCAAACTCATCGCGGCGGAGGGGTCCGACCTGCATCTGGTGTCCGGTGATCCGCCGCGGATGCGGGTGAACGGTGATCTGCAGGTCATCGAGTCCACCCCATTGACCCGGCAGGCGCTGAACGACTTCATGGCCGAGATCCTGCCCCCCGGCGCCCGCGAGATCTTCGAGCGGGATGACGGGGTGGATTTTGCCTATGCCGTGGAGGGTCTGGCCCGTTTTCGTGTCAACCTGTTCCGGCATGTGGGCGGACTGGCCGCCGTCTTTCGCGCCATTCCCTCCAAGTCCCTGACCCTGTCCCAGTTGGGCATGCCGCCGGTGATCAACAGCCTGGGCATGCATCGCCATGGGCTGATTCTGGTCACCGGCAAGACCGGTTCGGGGAAATCCACCACCCTGGCCGCCATCGTCAATGACATCAACGAACGGCGGCGCGGACACATCATCACCATCGAGGATCCCATCGAATTCGTCCATGAACGCAAGCGCTGTCTGATCAGTCAGCGTCAGGTGGGGCTGCACACCAAGGGGTTTGCCGCCGCCCTGCGTTCCGCCCTGCGCGAGGACCCGGACGTCATCCTGGTGGGTGAAATGCGGGATCTGGAAACCATCTCGCTGGCCGTCACGGCGGCGGAAACCGGCATCCTAGTGCTGGGGACCCTGCATACCAATGGTGCCGCCGCCACCGTGGACCGCATCATCAATGCCTTTCCCGCCATGAAGCAGGCCCAGATCCGGACCATGCTGTCCACCTCCCTGCGCGGTGTGGTGTCCCAGCAACTGGTGCGGCGACAGGATGGCCGGGGCCGCCTGGCGGCGGTGGAGATCCTGATCAATACCCCGGCGGTGGCCAATCTGCTGCGGGAGGGCAAGACTGAACAACTGGTCGGCACCATGCAGTCCGGTGCCCTGGTGGGCATGCAGACCATGGATGGCGCCCTGCGACGCCTGCTGGACGCCGGTCGGATCAGTGGCCGGGAGGCCTATCTGCAGTCCATCGGCAAGGCCGAGTTCGAAGCCGTCCGGGAACAGGATTGATACCGTTCCGAGGCAACAAAATTGAACCCTCGACTCCCATCTCGTAAGCTGCCCGGATGACCACGCCCACCCCTCAAGACCTGTGCCTGGACGGTATCCCCCAGGCGGCCCGGCCGGGCATGCTCAACCTGGCCGAGGATTATCTCTCCGCTTGCCGCGGCCAGGGCCTTGATCCCGGTCCCTGGCCCGAGGCCCTGGCCCGGGTCTGGTACTTCAGCGATTTCGTCGCACGCATGGCCATCCGCCGCCCGGACCGGTTCCTGGCCCTGCTGGCGTCCGGGGATCTGGAGCGGACTTATGGTGACGGGGACATGTGCCGTCGGGTCGGGGGCACCCTGGCGACGGCCGAGGACGACGCAGACCTGATGCGTCTCTTGCGCCAGGCGCGCAACCGGGAGATGGTGCGCATCGCCTGGCGTGACCTGACCGGGACGGCCACCCTGAACGAAACCCTGGATGACCTCTCCACCCTGGCGGATCACCTCATCGACGGTGCTCTCGACTGGCTTCACCGGGACATGGCGCGCCGTCACGGCGAGCCACGGGATGCCGGCGGCCGGCCCCAGCGCCTGGTGGTATTGGGCATGGGCAAGCTGGGGGGGCATGAACTCAACTTCTCCTCCGATATCGACCTCATCTTCGCCTATCCACGGCCCGGTCAAACCGACGGGGAACGCTGCCTGGACAACCAGCAGTTCTTCATCCGCCTGGGCCAGCGCCTGATCAAGGTGCTCAACGAAAAGACCTCCGACGGCTTCGTCTTCCGGGTGGACATGCGCCTGCGACCCTTCGGCGACACCGGCCCCCTGGTGATGAGCTTCGATGCCCTGGAGGATTACTACGAGAGCCATGGTCGGGAATGGGAACGCTACGCCCTGATCAAGGCCCGCGCCGTGGCCGGCGATCGAGACAGCGCCGAGCAGCTCCATGCACTGCTGCGCCCCTTCATCTACCGCCGCTATCTGGACTTCGGTGCCTTCGGCTCCCTGCGGGACATGAAGGCCCTGATCAACCGCGAGGCGGCGCGCAAAGGCAAGGATCAGGACATCAAGCTGGGGGAGGGCGGCATCCGGGAGGTGGAGTTCGTCGGCCAGGCCTTCCAGCTCATTCGTGCCGGCCGTGATCCTTCCCTGCAGTTACGGGGCATCCGGCCCGTGCTGGAGCGACTGGCGGCGCAGGACCTGATGCCCGCCTATGCGGTGCGCCATCTGCTGGAGGCCTATGACTTCCTGCGCCGTACCGAGAACCGATTGCAGATGGTGGCGGATCAGCAGACCCACCGGCTGCCCCGGGAGGACCAGGACCGCCTGCGTCTGGCCCTGTCCATGGGCTTCGAGGACTGGGACAGCTTTGAGCACACCCTCATCCGTCATATGCGACGGGTGCACGGCCAGTTCGAGCAGGTTTTTGCCGCCCCCCAGCGGGCCGACGACGACGAACAGGCCGCCCAGCCCGAAGCCCAACGGGATCTGGCGGCCCTGTGGCTGGGTTCCCTGGACCGGGATCGCGGTCTGGTTGTGCTGGGGGAATTGGGCCTGACCGACCCGGACACTGCCCTGGCGGGCCTGGAACACCTGCGCGACAGCAGCGCCTGTCGTAATCTCACCGCCACCGGGCGCGAGCGCCTGGACCGGCTCATGCCCCTGATGCTGGGTGTTCTCAGCGGCCTGAAGGCCCCCGACGCCACCCTGGAACGCCTGCTGCGGCTGGTGCAGACCATCGCCCGGCGATCCGTCTATCTCTCCCTGCTGGTGGAGAACCCCCTGGCCCTGTCCCAGTTGGCCCGGTTGTGCGAGGCCAGTCCCTGGATCGCCGACCACCTGACCCGCTATCCCCTGCTGTTGGACGAGCTGCTGGACCCCCGCAGCCTCTATGCGCCCCCCGGTCGCCAGGGATTGATGGATGCCCTCAACGACGAGCTGGTGCAGGTCCCACAGGATGACCTGGAACAGGTCATGGACCGGCTGCGCATGTTCAAGCAGGTTCAGGTCCTCAAGGTGGCCGCCGCCGACATCATGGACGTGCTGCCGGTGATGAAGGTCAGCGACCACCTGACCTGGATCGCCGAAGTGGTCCTGGAGCGGGTACTGAGCCTGGTGCTGGAGCAGCTGATCGCCAAACACGGTCGTCCCCGCTGCCTCGTCGACGGTGAACCCTATGAGCCGGGCTTTGCCGTGGTGGGCTACGGCAAGTTGGGCGGACTGGAGCTGGGCTACGGTTCGGACCTGGACATCGTGTTCCTGCACGACAGCCGGGGCGAACAGGCCATGACCGATGGTGAGCGCCCGCTGGACAACAGTGAATTCTTTGCCCGGGTCGGCCAGCGGGTGCTGCACTTCCTGGGGGTCTTCACCGGGGCGGGGCGGCTTTACGAGGTGGATACCCGGCTGCGCCCCAGTGGCGCCTCCGGCCTGCTGGTGACCAGCGTGACCGCCTTCGAGGACTATCAGCTGGGTTCCGCCTGGACCTGGGAACATCAGGCCCTGGTGCGTGCCCGCCCGGTGGCCGGGGATGCCCGCATCGCCGAGGCCTTTCAGGCCATGCGTGCCCGCGTGTTGCAACAGACTCGGGACGAGGGTGCCTTGAGGCGGGAAGTGCGGGAGATGCGGGAGAAGATGTGGAAGGAGCACGCCACCCGCGATCCCGCGTGGTTCGATCTCAAGAGAGACCCCGGCGGTATCGCGGATATTGAATTTATGGTGCAATATCTGGTTCTGGCCCATGCCGCCCGGCATCCCCAGCTCACGACCTGGCCCGACAACATCCGCATCCTGGAGTCTCTGATCGAGACCGGCTTGATGCCCAGGGATGACGCCCTGTTCCTGATGGACACCTACCGGAGTTTCAGGGACCGGATTCACGAGCTGACCCTGCAGGAATTGCCCGCCAGGGTGCCGGCCTCGGACTGGGCACGGGAACGCGAACAGGTGCGCGCCTTCTGGCAACGCCTGATGACATAGCAGTGATCATGAAGGGTGCGCGCGCCGGGTTCCGTGCCGCCCCATGCCTGACCCGGGAACCCCATATCGAAATTCGAGAGGAAACGTTTCATGTCCACCATGGCCGAACGCGATGGTCTGATCTGGTACGACGGCGAGATGGTGCCCTGGCGCGAGGCCAAGACCCATGTACTCACCCACACCCTTCACTACGGCATGGGGGTCTTCGAAGGGGTACGCGCCTACCAGACGGAGCGTGGCCCGGCCATCTTCCGGCTGGAAGAGCATACCCGCCGGCTGTTCCGTTCCGCCCACATCCTGGGCATGACCATCCCCTATACCCCCGCCGAGCTCAACGCCGCCCAGGTAGCCGCGGTGCGCGATAACGGGCTCAAGAGTGCCTACCTGCGGCCCATGTGCTTCTTCGGCGCCGAGGGCATGGGGCTGCGCGCCGACAACCTCCAGGTGCACGTCATCGTGGCTGCCTGGGAGTGGGGCGCCTACCTGGGCGCGGAAAACATGGAGCGGGGGATCCGGGTCAAGACTTCCTCCTACAACCGCCATCACGTCAACGTGACCATGTGCAAGGCCAAGGCCAACGGCAACTACATGAACTCCATGATGGCCCTGCAGGAGGCCCTGGCCTGCGGCTGTGACGAAGCCCTGTTGCTGGACACCGAAGGCTACGTGGCCGAGGGCAGCGGCGAGAACTTCTTCCTGGTCACCGACGGTGTGATCTATACCCCGGAGCTCACTTCCGCCCTGGACGGCATCACCCGTCGCACCATCATGACCCTGGCCGAGGAATGCGGCATTCCGGTGCGGGAAAAGCGCATCACCCGCGACGAGGTCTATGCCGCCGACGAGGCGTTCTTCACCGGCACGGCGGCGGAAGTCACGCCCATCCGCCAGCTGGATGGCCGCAGCATCGGCCATGGTGGTCGTGGTCCCATCACCGAGAAGCTGCAGACCCTGTATTTCGACGTGGTCAAGGGCCGTCATCCCAAGCACGAAGGCTGGCTGACCTACGTCTAGGGGAAGCGCCGGGCGGCCCCTGTCGTCACGCCGTGAATGTCGTCCTCACCCAGTGAGTTTTGCTGTCTTTCAGTGAGCACCACCGTCACTCCCGCGAAAGCGGGAGTCCATGGCCGTAGCCCGTGAATGGATTCCCGCCTGCGCGGGAATGACGGCTTCGGAAAGCCCATAAGGGAGTGACAGCTTCGGAAAGCCTATAAAACGATAACAAAAGGTTCCTTCCCTCCGGTTCTGTCAGCCTTCATCCTCATCACCCAAAGGAGCCCGTCATGCCGAACCCTCAGACCGCACTGAACCAGGATGCCTACCCGACGGCCAACACCCAGGCCGCCGTCAGCGTCAGTCGCCGTGATCTGCCCCTGCAATGTCCCGCGCCGGGCACGGCCCTGTGGGCCTCTCATCCCCGGGTTTACCTGCCGATCCAGGACGCCCGGGACGGGCGCATCGTGTGCCCTTACTGCAGCACGGTCTATACCCTGGAAGACTGATCTTCGGCTCTGGTCTCCCTCCGCCATGTCCTGACCCCGTCATTCCCGCGCAAGCGGGAATCCGGTGGGTGACTGAAATTTCTGTTGGATGAAGCATTCATCCCCCGAAGGGAACGCAGCATCCTGTTGACAACCCATTCAACCAAGGCCAGAGAACCACACCAGCCCATGACCCTGACCCACCTGCAACGCCTGGAAGCGGAAAGCATTCACATCATGCGGGAAGTGGCCGCCGAGGCCGACAACCCGGTGATGCTCTATTCCGTCGGCAAGGACAGCGCCGTGATGCTGCACCTGGCCATGAAGGCCTTTCATCCGTCCGTGCCGCCGTTTCCCCTGCTGCACGTGGACACCCGCTGGAAATTCCGCGAGATGTATGCCTTCCGCGACCGCATGGCGAGGGAACTGGGGCTGGACCTGCTGGTGCACATCAACCCGGACGGCGTGGAGAAGGACATCAACCCCTTCACCCACGGGTCCGCCATCCACACCGACATCATGAAGACCGAGGCCCTCAAGCAGGCCCTGACCCACTACGGCTTCGACGTGGCCTTCGGTGGTGCCCGGCGTGACGAGGAAAAGTCCCGGGCCAAGGAGCGGGTGTTCTCCTTCCGCACCGCCCAGCATCGCTGGGACCCCAAGAACCAGCGCCCGGAACTGTGGAAGCTCTACAACGCCCGCAAGCACCCGGGGGAGTCCATCCGCGTCTTCCCCCTGTCCAACTGGACCGAGCTGGATATCTGGCAGTACATCCACCTGGAGAACATCCCCATCGTCCCGTTGTATTTTTCCGCCATGCGTCCGGTGGTGGAGCGCAACGGCACCCTCATCATGGTGGATGACGACCGCATGCCCCTGAACCCGGGCGAGACCCCCATGCTGCGCAGCGTGCGCTTCCGCACCCTGGGTTGCTACCCCCTCACCGGGGCCGTGGAGTCCACCGCCGACACCCTGCCGGCCATCATCCAGGAGATGTTGCTCACCCGCACCTCCGAACGCCAGGGCCGGGTCATCGACCACGACAGCGCCGCCTCCATGGAAAAGAAGAAACAGGAGGGTTACTTCTGATGGCTCACGTTTCCGATCTGATTGCCGACGACATCGAGCAATACCTGCACCTGCACCAGCACAAGGGGCTGCTGCGCTTCATCACCTGCGGCAGCGTGGACGACGGCAAGAGCACCCTCATCGGGCGCCTGCTGTATGAATCCCAGATGCTGTTCGAGGATCACCTGGCCGCCCTGCAGGCCGACTCCCGCCGCTGGGGCACTCAGGGGGAGGAGATCGACTTCGCCCTCTTGGTGGACGGCCTGGCGGCGGAACGGGAGCAGGGCATCACCATCGACGTGGCCTACCGCTTCTTCTCCACCGACCGGCGCAAGTTCATCGTCGCCGACACCCCGGGGCACGAGCAGTACACCCGCAACATGGTCACCGGCGCCTCCACCGCCGATGTCGCCATCCTGATGGTGGACGCCCGCAAGGGCGTCCTCACCCAGACCCGGCGCCACAGCTATCTGGTGTCCCTGCTGGGCATCCGCGCCATCGTGGTGGCCATCAACAAGATGGATCTGGTGGACTATTCCGAGCCGGTCTATCGCCGCATCCGCGACGACTACGAGGCCTTCGCCCGACAGATCGGCGTGGAGGCGGTGACCTTCATCCCGGTCTCCGCCTTCAAGGGCGACAACATCGTCAGCCCCAGCCCGAACATGGACTGGTATCACGGCCCCACCCTCATGGGCTATCTGGAAACGGTGGAGATCGACGAGGACCGCATGCAAGCGGCACCCTTGCGCCTGCCGGTGCAATGGGTCAACCGGCCCAACCTGGATTTTCGCGGCTATGCCGGCACCCTGGCCGGCGGCGTGGTGCGTCCCGGCGACCGCATCCGGGTCCAGCCCTCGGGCAAGGAGAGCACCGTGGCCCGCATCGTCACCCGGGACGGTGACCTGGAACAGGCGGTGGCCGGTCAGTCCGTGACCCTCACCCTCACCGACGAGATCGACATCTCCCGGGGCGACATGATTTCCGCCGCCCGGGAACCGGCGGGAACGGCGGACCAGTTCGAGACCACCCTGATCTGGATGCACGACGAACCCCTGTTGCCGGGTCGCCAGTATCTGCTCAAACTGGGTACCCGCACCGTCACCGCCTCGGTCACCACCATCAAGTATCAGGTCAACGTGAACACCCTGGAACACACGGCGGCGAAGAAACTGGAACTCAACGCCATCGGGGTCTGCAACATCAGCCTGGACCGGCCGGTGGCCTTTGACCCCTACACGGACAATCGGGACACCGGCGGTTTCATCCTCATCGATCGCCTGAGCAACAACACCGTGGCGGCGGGGCTGATCCACTTTGCCCTGCGCCGTTCCCAGAACATCCATCTGCAGCCGGTGGACATCAATCAGGAGGCCCATGCCCGGCTCAAGGGGCAACGGCCCTGCGTGCTCTGGTTCACCGGCCTGTCGGGGGCGGGCAAGTCCACCATCGCCAACCTGGTGGAGAAGAAGCTGCACGCGGAAGGGCGCCATACCTACCTGCTGGACGGAGACAATATCCGTCACGGCCTGAACAAGGATCTGGGTTTCACCGATGCGGACCGGGTGGAGAACATCCGCCGGGTGGGGGAGGTGGCCCGTCTGATGGTGGACGCGGGCCTGATCGTGCTCACCGCCTTCATCTCCCCCTTCCGCTCGGAACGGCAGATGGCCCGGGAACTGCTCAAGGACGGCGAGTTCCTGGAAATCTTCGTGGACACCCCCCTGGAGGCGGCTGAGGCCCGGGACCCCAAGGGGCTTTATCGCAAGGCCCGGCGGGGAGAGTTGAAGAACTTCACCGGCATCGACTCGCCCTATGAACGCCCCGAGTCACCGGAGATCCATGTGGACACCACCCGCATGACCCCGGAAGCGGCGGCGGACCTGATCGTGGAGCATATTCGCAACGGGGGCTATCTGGCGCAGTGAGATCCGGGCTCTTTTATCGTTGGCTCATTCAGCCATCGAACCGGTAGCCGAACATCTCGATATCCTCCCGATAGTGTTCCCCCACCATCCGGGCCGTCTCGTCGGTGTAGTAGCGACGGAAGTCGTCCCGCCCCTCCGCCTTGCGCCGATGGGGCAGGGCGACCCGGGGGATGCCGATGCGGTCGCAGATGGTGTCGAAATCCTCCTGCAGGGACTCGTAATGGCCGATGAAATCCACGATCCGGTTCCCCCGCAGATCCACCACATAATCCCGCTGCAGTTCCCGTGACGTGTCCAGCATGTAGTTCCAGGGGCGCTCCGGATCGAATTTCAGCCTGACAAATTGCTCGAAGGTCTCCACCCCTTCCAGGACATGGGGCCGTTCCTTGCGGATATGAAAGAACGAGCTCACCTGCAGGTCCCAGGGATTGCGCACGAACACGAACTTGAACAGCCCGTCATAGAGCTCCGCCGGCAGCATCTCCCGGGCGGCAATGGCCTTGGCATGGCGGGGAAACTTGGTGCCGATGCGATGCCCGGAGATCTGGTCCAGCTTGTTGGCGAGGAACATGGGCACGCCCCAGGGACCCTGATAGCGGTATTTCGACAGGGTCGCCCGCACGCTGGTGCCGCCGGTTTTGGCGATGTGTACGAAAAGGAAGTTGTGTTTCAGGGACAGGAGCATGGAGAATGAAAGTCCTGGATTGGATCTGAAGTTGCGAACAGGACATTCTATGCCCCAGGGGATCTAAAAGTAACCAAAGGGGTCCATCAGCAAGCGCCTGCTCGACATTGACCCGTTGGCGCGACGCCCCCATCATGGACCTCGGGATGCGGAAATACGAACCCCTGTCAAGGAGACCTCCCATGGCCCTGGCCCAAAGCGATCTTGAGCAGCTTGAACAGTTCATCAAGGCCAATCTCAGCCAATGGCTGGCCGAGCAGAGCCTGGGCAAGCCCCCGGTTGTGTACGAAATCGAACTGCGTGAACGCATGGTGCGCGTGGAAGAGGAACTCAAACACCAGCGGGAGCTGATGCGCGAAGGCTTTGCCCAGATGGACCGGCGCTTCGAGCAAGTGGAAAAGCGTCTTGACCAAATGGAAAAGCGTCTTGACCAGGTGGACAAGCATCTTGGTCTGATCGACAAGCGTCTGGATCAGATGGACAAGCGTTTCGAGCAGGTAGACAAGCGCTTCGAGCAAGTGGACAAGCGTTTCGAACAGGTAGAGAGCCGCTTTGAGCAGGTGGACAGGCGCTTCGACGAGATGCTCCGGCGCCACGACCGTCATTTCCTGTGGCTGGTCGGTTTCATTGCCACCAGCGCCGGGCTGGTCATTGCCGCCATGCGGTTCATGTAGCCGGCCCTGCGTAGCGACGATCGCCCACAACCCTTTGGCAAGGCAGATATCCTGCGTGTACTCCAGGACCTGATGATGCGAACCGCCGTGGCGCGCTAACCCGTCCCGATGTCCATGCCAACCGTTGCAGCCCCATGGGGAAAATTCACCGGCGGATATCTGCCTGTGGGCATGCTGGTCATTGCCCTGTTGTTGGCCGTCTTCGGCAGCCTGGAAGCGCTGAGGTATGAGAGAGGACTGCTCCTCCATGAGCCGTGGCGGCTGGCCACCGCTCACCTGACCCATCTCGGTCTGGCGCATCTGGCGATGAATGGGGTCGGGCTACTGCTGATCTGGCGGCTGTTGGGGGATGCGATGCCGGTGAGCCGCTGGATGCTGACAATTGTCCTCAGCGCTGCGGGGGTCAACCTGGGGCTCTGGCTGTTCTCCCCTGACATCACATGGTATGTGGGACTCTCCGGCGTCCTGCACGGCATGTGGGCCGCGGCGGCGTGGAGCCGGGTGCGAACACAGCCCGGGTCCGGCTATGCCCTGCTGTCACTGCTGGTTCTCAAGCTGGTGGTGGAACAGTCTTCCTCCGGCATCGGTGCGACAGCCTCGCTGATGGGAGAGGAGGTGGTTATCGATGCCCACCTTTACGGTGCCCTGGCGGGCCTGATAGCGGGCCTTTTCCCATCGAAGGGAAAAGGCCCGGGATGGCCGGGCCCACCTGGTTTCACCGGGCGCTGAACACCCAGCGATCCCCGTTCTCCCATTCCAGTACCAGACGCTCCGCTTCCACATGGTATCGGGACACCTGTTGCAGGGCGGCCAGATAGCGTTGCTCCAGGCTACGATGGGCGGGATCGTCGATGAGGCAGCGGGCACGGGTGCTGCGGGATGGTCCGATGCTGAGTTGCGTCCCCTCGATCCTGACCGCCCCGTGCCATCGGTTGCAGGCGACCTGTCCGTGGGCGGTCTCACCCTCTGCGGTCAGGATCAGGGTGAAGGGAGCGATCCCTGCATCGGGCCGCCAGCGCAGGGCCTGCTCTTCCACCATGCTCAGTTGCCACTGGTTGAACAGGGGATTTGTCTGCATGGACCCGGATTCCTTCTGGTGGGCGGCACAGCCGCTCACCAGAAGGAGGGCCATGACCATGGTCGGGAATATTGATGCGCGCATCATGATCTCCTTCTGCCGACGGAAGACCCTCCCCGCAGTAGACCCTTGCCCATTACCAACAATATCAGCAGAGCGACCATAACCGGTGACATGGCCCCGCCACCGCCCCGGGATGATTCCTCATCTTCCTGGGTGTAGAAGGTGATCCAGTCGCTGAAATGGGAGACACGGGTATAGACACCGGGATAGTACGGCTTGGCGCAGCCTTCTCCCCAGCTGGTCACCCCTGCCAGCAGGTAACCGGTGCCATCGCTTGAAAGGACCGCCAGGGGACCTCCGCTGTCACCCTGACAGGTATCCCTGCCGCCGCCCTGGTAACCGGCACAGAACATGTTGTCGGTGATTTCCCCATCCATGTACTGCATGTCCGTTATGCAACTGGCATTGTCCAGGATGGGTACCAGGGCCTTTTGCAGGAGGAAGGGATAGAGGTCGAAGAATTCAGAGCCGAGCTGCCGTTCCCCTATGGAACCCCAGCCGCTGATCAGACCCATTGTGGCGGGTGAGGCCACATTCCTTTCGTTGGCGGGGGTCACCAGGTCAATGGGCAGGCAGGCGGGGCATGTCACCGGCTCTTCGACAAAAAGGAGGGCAATATCGTTATCGTAGCCCGTTGTGTGGGGATCATAATCCGGATGAATGATCAGACGCGCCACATTTCTGATGACGGCGGCATCGGCGAGACGGAGGTCATTGATCCCGGCTACGATGTAAAGGTTTTGGGGAAGCGGGATATCAAAGTGGGTGCCGTCGTCGGTGTAGTCACCGAAACAATGGGCGGCGGAGACAATCCACTGAGGGGTGATCAGGGTGCCGCCACATTGGATCTGCTGGAAGATATCCCTGGCTCCCTCGGGGCCATGGGCTACCCCGACCTGCCAGGGGATCTCGCCGCTTCTTGCGGCCTCGCCACCGATAACTCTGGAGCCGGGCTGTCCCGCCGATACCGAAGTCATCCAGCCCGCCAGTGTGATGGCCATGAGTGCCGGCAGCCACCATGCAGCACTGCCGTTGTGTCTGAAGGTTAGGTTTTTTATCATTTTCCCTGTTTCCGATTCTGTTGAGGATGACATTAAATCCCCAGGGCTGTACCAAGACCAGCATGGGTAAGCCTTCTTGAACGTGTAAAGATAGTTTATGCCCGACGGCATCAAAAAGTAACCAAAGGCGTCCATCAGGAAGCGCTTGTCCCGATAAACAGGCATTTTGAGCAGGTGAACAGCCATTCGGCGGGATTGCACCGGTACCACGATCGCCATTTGCCGCGGTTGGGCGGATGCATCGCCCCACCGCCGGGCAGTCATTGCCACCACGCGGTTGCCGTCACTTCCGCACGCCCTGCTGCTGTGACCCCGCTTCCTCTGCCGTCACTCCCGCGAAAGCGGGGGCCCAGAATTCAAAATTGTCAGTCTTTTACTGGATTCCCGCTTTCGCGGGAATGACGGGTAATCCCGTCGGTTTAAGAGATGCCCAGGACCGCCAGATAGCGCTCGGCACTCACCCGTGCCCGATATTCCGCCACCGCCGCCCGGATCTCATCGGCCGGCAACGGCGCCTCCAGCGTCCTGACCATGGCATCCTCCAGTGCGGCCAGATCCCCCACCGGCACCAGCGGCCCGTATCGCCCGTCCCGCAGGATCTCCCGTGGTCCGCTGCGACAGTCCGTGGACACCACCGGCAGCCCCAGTGCCATGGCCTCGGTGAGGGCGTTGGGAGAACCTTCCCAGGCCGACGACAGCACGAACAGGCGCGCTCGACTCAGCCAGGCATAGGGGTTGGCGGCAAAACCGGGCATCATTACCCGATCCGCCACACCCAGTGAACGGCTCAGGGCCGTCAGGGCTTCCCGATCCCCGCCTTCCCCCAGGATGATCAGGCGCGCCGTCCGACGCGCCTGCATCCCGGCAAAGGCCCGCAGCAGGGTGGGAAAGTCTTTTTGCCGGGTGAGTCGCCCCATGCCGATGATCACCGGATCACCCCCATCCTCCAGCCAGGGATGAGGGGCGGGCTCGGCGGCCAGGGTTTCCAGGTCGGGGGTGATCACCGGGTTGCGTACCACATGCACCTTCTCTTCGGGCAGGCCGGTAATCCCGCGCACATCATCGGCCACCCCCCGGGACACCGCGATGATGCCGTCCGCCAGGGGATAGAGCCGACGCATGGGGCGGTAACGCATCCACTTTCGCAATCCCGAACGCCCCTCCAGTGCCTCCGACAGGGTGGTGCCCAGGCGAATGAAGATGCGAGTGTCCACACCGGCCAGCCGTCGGGCCTTGAGCGCCGCCCGACCGGCCCGATCCTTGGCGGCCAACAGCAGGACCGGGCGGTGTTCCCGCAGGTAGCGGGCCAGGGGGGCGATGCTCAGGGCGCTGTGGCGGGTGCCCAGGCGGATGATGTTGACGTTCTCCGGCAGCGCCTGCAGATGCCGGCTTTCCTCGCGGATCAGTACCAGATCCATGGACAGGCCCATGCCCGCCAGTTCCCGGACCAGGTTCAGCACCATGCGTTCGACGCCGCCCTCGCCGGAGAGGGAGATGAGAATGGCAAGATGAGGCGGGGAGAGATCGCGTTTCACAGTCCCATGGCCTCCCGGTACGCCCTGGCGCTATCGGCCACCCGATATCGGGTCACCGCACTTTTCAGGGTCTGCGGGTCTGCGGGATGATCCAGGCAATGACAAATGCCCGTTGCCATGGCCTGTGCATCCTCCACATCCACCAGTCTGCCCAGGCGTCCTCCGTCCAACACCTCCCGGGGACCGCTGGGGCAATCGGTGGACACCACCGGAATGCCCAAGGCCAGAGCTTCCACTAGTACAATTCCCAGTCCTTCCCAGCGGGAAGCATGGGCAAAGACCCGCGCCCGGCTCAGGCAGGCATATGGATTGCCCACGAACCCGGGCAGACTCACCCGGTCGGCGATGCCCAGCTCCCGGGCCAGGGCCTCCAGGGCCGGCCTTTCCCGGCCCTCGCCCAGAATCACCAGCCGGGCCGGGCGCCGTTTCAGCACCAGGGCAAAGGCCCGTAGCAAAGTGGCGTAATCCTTGCGTCGGGACAGTTCCCCGATGGCCACCACCCAGGGATCGCCACCGTCCATGTCCATGGGCAGAGCAGTCGGATCGGCGGCCAGCGATTCCAGATCGTCACGGATGATGGGGCTGGGCACCACCTGCAGGCGGGTGATTCGCTGACCTGAAATCTGTCGCAGATCCTCTGCGCAACCGTGAGAGGGGACCAGTACCCCGTCGGCCCGGGGATACAGATGACGGATAGAGAGCCGTTGCCGCCATCGTTCCAGTGGCTTGCGATCCGCCAGATTGACGGAGACGGTCGTGCCCACCCGCACATACACCCGGGTATCCACGCCCGCCAGGGTACGGGCCAGTATGGCGGTGCGATTGACCCGGTCCTTGTCGGTGAGCAGAACCGTCGGACGCTGCCGACGCAGATAGCCCATCAGGGCCGGCAGGGACGTGCTCACATGGGCGCGGCCCAGGGGCACGATCCGCAGGCCCGGCGGGGGATTGGGCAGATGGGGGCCATGACCCTCAAGGGTGAGCAGATCCACCGACAGCCCCTGATCCACTAGGGCCGGCAGCAGGTTACCCATGATGCGGTCCACCCCGCTGTGGCCGGAGGTGGCGAGGAAAACGGACAGGTCAGGCATGCCGGATGTACCTCAGCCGTGCAAAGGCACGGCGCAATATGGGAAACTGGGGCCGGTCATTGAAAGGGAGTGCATCCACGAACATCGGCAGGCTGCGTTGAAGTTCCTTCCGACGCCCGTTTTTTATGGTGATGTATGAATGTGGCCGCAGCTTAACGGGATGAAACCCGGGATTCAACTCCATGCGCTCGAAATTGCCTGGAATGCCTGGCATGGTTGTCTCCCTTTTCAATCAGCATTTTACAGGCTGGATTTTGTATGATCCATGATGATAAGTGAGAAATGAAGACATTAAATTGGCGAATGCTCAGGATTCTTGATCGTAACCTGGGGCCTTTTTTGCGAAAGCGTATTCTGACCAGGTTTCCGGGTTCCATTCGCGTCAATGGAGAGGAAATTACGGATCTTGGCCCCCTCGGCTATCGCACACCGGGGCGCACCCGTGCCGGCAGGATCTCCATGATCGGTTCATGGCGGGGAAGCAAGGTCAAGATTTATACAGCGCACAACGTGCAGCATGCGAAATTTCGTATTGCACTCAATGATTTTTGCGCAGGGAATATCTGCTTCCCCGAGGTGGTGCTTTCCCAGGGGGAATTGATTGTGGAACGCTGGATCGACGGCAGTTCCGTTTCGAGTCTTGACTCGGCTGGAAGAGAATCAGCGGCACAGCGTGTAAATGCTTTCCTGGTGGGGAAAATGTCAAGTGGCTTTGTTCCTGGTTCAGTCGGGAGCATGACTGCTGGATTTTGTTATTTTCATGATTATCTGCTTGCCCGAATAGGACCCTGGATATATTGGGATGATGTGGGCGGCTTTGTGGCATCATGGCGTGATCACTATCAGGATGTAAAAGACGAGATTCCCGACAGGTTGTCTCATCCGGATCTGTCCGCGAGTAATATGGTAGAGGAGTCCGGCTCGGGTAAATTATATATGATAGACAATGAGCTGCTGGGGATGGGGCCATCCTGGATTCTTGATTATCGCAATTCGTTTGTCGGCAAGTATGATTATCCCGAGCCGGTTGAGAGTGAAGCCGTGCGCCGATTCATTGAACGATCTTGGCAGTTACGTCAGCTCAGCAAGGCCTTGGGGCTGGGTGAATTTTCCAGGGCGAAATCATTGCTTTCATCAACATAGAGCCACGGAGTCATGGTTTCAAGCAGATGATGATGAATCAAGCCGAGG